>CACXEC010000095.1 GCA_902766545.1 uncultured Erysipelotrichaceae bacterium
AATAAAGATGCCCGTAATTTTACAAGATTCTTCCTATCAGGAGCTGCAGAATGTGAATTCGACAAACAAGGTCGAATAAACATTACCTCCCCATTGGTTAATTACGCCGGTTTAACAAGTAAGTGTGTTATAATCGGCGCTAATGACCGTTTAGAAATATGGGCTGAGGATTCATGGAATAGTTTCTTTAGTGAAAATGAAGATAGCTTATCCGATATAGCAGAAAATTTATTTAAGATGGAGTAGTAATGAAACATTATAGTGTACTAAAAAAAGAACTTATTGATGGCTTAAATATTAAACCTGATGGAATATATGTTGATGCTACACTTGGATATGCAGGGGATTCTAAAGAAATTCTTTCAAGGCTAAAAAGGGGTTTTCTTTTCGCCTTTGATCAAGATGAGGAAGCAATTGAATATAGTGAAAAGGAATTATCTAAAATAGGTAAAAACTATAAAATTATTTATTCTAATTTTAGATATTTAAAAGAAAAACTTGGTGAAGAGAAGACAAAAAAAGTTGATGGAATAGTTTTTGACTTGGGTTTATCTAGTCCTCAAATTGATGAAACTGAAAGAGGTTTTTCATTTATGAGGGATGCTGAACTTGATATGCGAATGGACCAGAATAACGAACTTACGGCTAAAAAGGTGGTTAATACTTATAGTTTAAATGATTTAACACAAATATTTTATAAGTATGGTGAAGAGGATTTTGCTAGACCTATAGCTAAGAATATTGTTGGTCATCGTTTTGAAAAGGAAATATGTACTACTTTAGAGTTAGTTGAGATTATTAAAGAAAGTGTTCCATTAAAATACTTTATTAAAGAACATCCTGAAAGAAAAATTTTTCAAGCAATTAGAATTGAAGTTAATGATGAATTATCGGCTTTAGAAGAAACGCTTGATGATGCGATAAAAATGCTTAATAAGGGTGGTAGGATTTGTGTTATAACTTTTCATTCTTTAGAAGATCGAATAGTTAAACAAATGTTTAAAAAGTATAGTGATGTTGATCCTTTAGTTAAGGGTTTACCAGTTATTCCTAAGGAATATAAACCTTTAATTAAATTAATAAATAAAAAGCCTATTTTGCCTAGTGGAATGGAACTAGAGGAAAATAGTAGAAGTAAAAGCGCAAAATTAAGAATAATTGAAAGGGTTTGAGATAAATGACTAAGACTAGAAGAAAGGTAAAATTACATAAAATTGATAAGTTTTTAATTGGAATTATAGTACTTTTACTAGTATCTAGCCCAGTTGTTATTGTATATTCAAAAAGTGTTCTTTCTAAAAGCAATATCGAAGTTGAAAAGATGAGAAAGAAAATAGAAAAACAAGAAACAATAAATGAAAGTATTACAATGAAAATTAATGAACTTGCATCACTTTCAAGTGTTCAAGATATTGCCAAAGAATATGGATTAACTTATCAAAATGATAATATTATTGTTGTAAAATAGGTGATGAAGATGAAAAAAAGTAACTCAAATATTAAGGTTAATAGATTTACGATAATTGTAGTTGCTTTTTTATTTGCCATAATTATTGCTAAACTCATTTATGTTGCAGTTGCGCCTAAGGTTGATGGAATAGATTTAAAGACTTTTGCATTATCTAGAACAACTGCTAATAAGGTTATTAATGCTAAAAGAGGTACTATTTATGATGTAAATGGAGAAGCTTTAGCGCAAGATGCTAGAAGTTATACAGTTATTGCATATTTGGCAGAATCTAGAACAACTGATCCTGATTATCCTAAGCATGTTGTTGATAAAAAAATGACAGCAGAAAAACTTAGTCCACTTCTTAATATGAGTGCTGATGCTATATTAAAGATTTTAAGTAGAGAAGGTTATTATCAAGTTGAAATTCGTCCTGGTGGTTTAAATATTAGTGAATTAGTAAAACAAGAAATTGAAGCATTGGATTTACCGGGAATTGATTTTATTAAGGGAAGTAAAAGAGATTATCCTAATGGAGATTTTGCATCTTATATTATTGGTTATGCTAGAAAGCAAGATAATGATGAAATTAAAGGGGAACTTGGTATTGAAGCTAAATATGATAAAGAACTTAAAGGAAAAAATGGTAAGCTTACTTATCAAAAAGATGCTTATGGATATAAAATAGCTAATACTCCTGAAGTAATGGACGAAGCCGAAGATGGAGTTGATATTTATCTTACTATTGATTCTAATGTTCAATTATATTTAGAAAATGCGGTTGATGAATTAAATAATCTTGGTTCTGAATGGGCTACTATTACTATTGCAGATGCTAATACGGGAGCTATTGTAGGTTCTGCTTCTACTCCTAGTTTTAATCCTAATATTGTTAATATTAAAAATTATAATAATCCATTAACTAGTTATGTTTATGAGCCTGGGTCTACTATGAAAATTTATTCGTTTATGGCAGCAATTGAGGAAGGCGTATATGATGGATCTGCTAAGTATGACTCTGGGTCAATTGAAGTTGATAATTATGTAATTAGTGATTGGAATAAAAAGGGTTGGGGTAAGATAACATATGATGTTGGTTTTACGTATTCATCTAATGTTGCAGCTGTTAATTTAAGTCGTAAACTTGGAAAAGATAAGTTATATGATTATTATAAAAAATTTGGTTTTGGGGAAAAAACTGGTATTGAACTTCCTGATGAGTATAGTAGTAAAGTAAGTTTTAAGTATAATTCAGAGATTGCCAGTGCATCTTTTGGACAAGGTATTACTACAACACCTATTCAAAATATTCAGGCACTTACTACTATAACTAATAAGGGAATTATGTTAAAACCTTATATCATAGATAAAATTGTTAATCCAACTACTGGTGAAGTGGTTTTTAAATCTGAACGTACGGAAATTTCTAGGGTAGTATCTGAATCTACGGTTGAAAAAATAATTGATTTAATGGATCAAACAGTTAATTCAGAAGATAGTGCTGTTACTGGTAAAAAGTATCATACCGATAATGTTCGTTTAATTGGTAAAACTGGTACTGCTCAGTATACAAATTCTAATGGTAAATATGCATCTGGAGCCTATAGTAATATTCGTTCATTTGCCGGAGTATTTCCTAAAGAAAATCCTAAATATATTATTTATTTATCTGTTAAGAAATTCTCAGCACCTGGTAATAAATTAGGTGAAGTAGTAAAAAAGGTTGTAGAATCTGTCGCAAAATATAAAAACTTAAGTGAAAAAGAATCATCTAAAGATGATAGTAAATTATATAAATTAGATAATTATATTAATAAAGATGTTACTGAGATAACTAATAAACTTTCTAGTGATGGTTTAATGCCTATTATAATAGGTAAAGGAGATAAAATAATTAAACAGTATCCTTTAAAAAATGAACAAGTGCTTAAGAATAGCAAAGTATTTTTACTTACTAACTCAAATGAATTTATTATGCCTAATATGATTAATTGGACTGATATGGAAGCGATTGTCTTTGCAAATATGATAAAACTTAGTTATAATACTAATGGGTATGGCGTAGTTACAAGTACAAGTATTAAAGAAGGAGAAGTAATTGATTTAAATAGTGAATTACATCTTGAATTAGGAGGTAAGGTTATAATTAATGAAGTTAAGAATGAAGATTAAAGGTTTTTTTAGATCAAGTAAAGTAATAATTGGAGCATTGATTATTTTAGTAATAACTCTTTTGATTTATACTAATTATTTAATGAAATCTAGTAAGACTTATATGTTTAATGGCACTAGTGATGAAGTTGATATTTATAATGGTGTAATTAGTCTGAACTATAGTATTAAGGTTTTTGAAGGTAGTGATATTACTTATAAAGGTAAAGATGTAATTGTTACTAAATATAAAATTGGATATTTTCTAAAAGATGGAGATAATTTAAGAGATTTTATTATGATATCTGATCAAGATGAAGATGGTTTTTCTTTAAAATCTTTAATAGAGGGTATAAGCACATTTAATGTTACTGAGCTTAATCGTAATCATAGGTTTTTTAGTAAAGATTTTATTAAAGATATTGATAAAGGATTAGTTTTTATGATTGAAGCAACTAAAAAAGATGGTGATGTACTATCAATTATTTTACCAATTAATATTACTAAAGTATCTAAATAATAATCTTAATATAGGTTAGTAATAACATTAAGAGTAGATGAATTATTCTTGATTTATAATATAATGTATAGTCAATATTAGTATCTTTAAAGATACTTTTTATTTGGTATAAAATAGATAATCCGCCAAAACTTAGAAGAATAGAAGTAAATATTAATTTATATTTATAAATAGATACTGTTTTAATTAAATATATTCCGTTTGTTATTTCTAAAATACCGGATATTAATGGGTGTTTAATTGGCAAGATAGAGTTTAGTGAAATAAAAGTTATTATTGATCCTAAGATAAGTAATAAAGTATTAATAGAGTTTGAAATACTTTCAATTAAATTAAAGTCTTTAGATTTTATTAAATAATTACTTTCATTGGTATAATAGTTGCGGTTTATAATACCAATTAAGATATTTGATAATAAATTTATCATTAATAAGTAAATCGTATCTTTTTTATTTAATGGTGAAATATTTAATATTAATAAAGGATTATAAAGCATAGTCATTGATAGTATTTTAATGGCTTCTTTTTCGTTTATAACTTTGTTATTTAATAAATCTTTGATGTATTTTGCATTAGTTGGGCATCCACTAAAAAAACTCATGATAAAGACGTATGAAGCATATTTATTTACTTTAAATACTTTAGTAAATATTTTGCCAAATAAATTGCTTATTATGGTAATTAGATTAGAACTTAATAATAAATCACTTATTATCATGATAGGAAAGATACTAGGAAATATTTTAGTTTTGAAGATATCTAGGCCATTAATAATAGAATTTATTAAAAATGGTCTTTTAATAAAAAGTAAAATTAAAACTGTTAATATTAAGATATTTTTAATAGTATTTTTCATAATTTCTTTCTATTAGTGCTATAATTAATATATGAGAAAAGTTATTAATAAAATATATGTTAGTTTTAAGAATTATATTAAAGAAAATTATAAATATATAATTTTTATAATTTTCTTTAGCGTTTTTTGCTTTTATAATACTGGTTATAGTATTTATAGACCCGGTGGGATAATTAATTCATCTATTAGAGTCAGTGGTGATAATTTATATAAGAGTAAGGGTTCATTTAATATGGCTTATATAAGTATGACTAAAGGAAGATTGCCTTTTTATTTACTTGCTAAAATAATACCTTCTTGGGAGCTTATTAAAAATGAACAATTAACTATAAATGATTTAGAAACAATTGAAGAAGCTAGAAAAAGAGAAAGATTATATTATGAAGAATCAATGACTAGTGCAATGTATGTTGCTTTAAAAAAAGCAAATCAGGATTTTGAAGTAGAAAGCGAAAATTTTTATATTTTGTTTAAAACCCCAGAAAATGATAGCGTACTAGAAGTTGGAGATGAAATTTTATCATATGATGGAATAGAGTTTACAAGTACAGATAACTTTATTAAGTATATTAATTCTAAAAAAGATGGATATGTAATTAAAATAAAATATAAAGAAACAAATGGAAAAATTAAAGAAACAACATCAACTATATACGAAAAAGATGATAGATTACTGGTTGGTTTATCTATTATTAAGTTACTAAATATTAAATCTAATCATAATATTGAAATTAAATCTAAAAGTAGTGAATCAGGTCCAAGTGGTGGATTTATTACAGCTTTATCTATTTATGATGCTCTAACGAAAGAAGACTTAACAAGAGGTAAGAAAATCGTTGGAACTGGCACAATAAATTATGATGGTGAAGTTGGAGAAATTGGATCAGTTAATCAAAAACTTGATGCAGCAGTAAAAAAACACGCTGATATCTTCCTATGTCCAAAAAATAATTATGATGAAGTAAATCTATATGCAAAAGAAAAAAAATATGATATAATTATTAAGAGTATAGCTAATTTTGATGAAGCTATCTTGTATTTAAATTCATTGGAGGATTAAGATGGAAAAATTATTATATCCAATTGATGAAGTTGTATCACGTTTAAAAGGTGGGGACTTCATTAAAAATTCTAAATTTTTAAAAGTTGTTGCATTGATGCCATCAAGTGTAGATGGAAAAGCTAGATTAGTAAATGTTTCTAGTGTTTTGGTTAAAGGGCAAAGTTTTAGTAGTAGAGTTGATGAACTTAGATCTTTAATGCCTGGTGGAGATATTTATTATGAAATAGATGCTGTAGAAGAAACCAAAGATATTAGAGAAGATTTGGACCTTAGTAAAACAGTGGTATCACTTGATAATAATGGTTTATGTACGATTAGTCACAAAGATTATTATGTTATGTATCCAATTGAGGGAATAAGTGATGAACTAGATAAAAGAATTAAAGATTTAAATTTAACTTTAAGTGCTAGAGTTTGGGTAGTAGATAATGGAGATGGCATTTCAATTGAATATAGTAAGCCTGCTACAACCTTAGTTGGAACTTCTAGAGAAGGATATTTACTAAAAGCAAGTGATATTCAAAAAATATATGATGCCGGACTAAGTGAATTATTACTATCTGATGAAAATTTTGAAGTATTTTCACAACATGGTAGTCAAATTAAACAAGTCCCTTTTGATGATAAAGTGATGAAGAAATATCCTGGAAAAGTAGACGTAAAACCAGCAAAAACATCTTCTAGAATTCAATCATATTATGAATTTGATCCTGCTGAAGAGAAAACTCCTGTCTTTGGTGAATTAGTGGAAATAGAACCAGTAAGTACTTTAGGTGGAGAAACAGTATGGAAAATAACTCCTAAAATTGTTCAAAATGAAAGTGGTTATGAGTTTGCCGAACGAGCAGCAGAAAAGGGAATTAGAGTTGCTGTAACTATGCCTGATGAGGTGCGTGATGAACTTGAACAGGAAGGAAAAGGCGCACATATTAAAGAATTTATTAATGCTCCTGGTATGGGAAATAGATATTTTATTGAAAAAGGAATATCTTTATATGAAGGGAAGCATTTTAAAAAATAACTGATAAATAATATCAGTTTTTTTATTTTTGTGTTAAAATAATTTTTAAGGTGTTTTATGAGAAGAGAAGATGTAAACTATGATGATTTAAGCCCAATGATGAAACAATATCTTGACATAAAAAAAGATTATGAAGATGTGTTACTTTTTTATCGTGTAGGAGATTTCTATGAATTATTCTTTGAAGATGGAATAACTGCTTCTCATGAATTAGAACTAACTTTAACTGGTAAAAATGCCGGATTAAAAGAAAGAGTACCAATGTGTGGTGTTCCTTATCATTCTGTTAAGACGTATTTAGAAAAAGCAATAAATAAAGGTTTTAAAGTAGCAATTTGTGAGCAAGTTGAAGACCCGAAAACTGCTAAAGGAATGGTAAAAAGAGAGGTAATTAACGTTGTATCAAAAGGTACTTTAGTTGATTTAGACTTTTTAAATGGTCAAGACTTTAATTATTTAGGTAGTATTTTAGATTTAGATTATGTCTATGTATTAACTTACGCAGATATTTCAACTGGAGAAATATGTAGTGAACTTATTTCTCATCAAGAAGATGTATTATTAAATAGAGTATTAAATCTTAATTTGAAAGAAATCATCTTAAAGAAATCTTTTGATTTGAAATTATTAAATGTATTTAAAAATACATATGGAATTAATATAACTATAATTGATAATCTATATGATGAAAACTTAGATATTTTAAATGATATTAAGGATGTTAGAATAATTGATGGTGTTAAGCATTTGGTATATTATTTAAAAGTTAAGGAACTTAAAGATATAAGTCATTTTAGTAAGGTTAAAGTAGTTGATAATAACAATTATTTACATTTAGATATTCATTCAATTAGAAATTTAGAAATATTTGAAACATTAAGACTCAAAGAAAGACAATATAGTTTAATCTGGTTTTTAGATAAATGTAAAACATCAATGGGATCAAGAACGTTAAAAAATTGGCTTTCTTATCCATTAAAGGATAAAAATGAAATAAATAAGCGTTTAGATACAATTGAAA
>CACXEC010000096.1 GCA_902766545.1 uncultured Erysipelotrichaceae bacterium
AGTAGATAATGTAAAGACATACATAATTACATTTGATACAGATGGAGGAAGTGAAATTCCATCACAAGAAGTAAAGGAAAATGAAAAGATAAAATATCCAGGAGAGCCAAAAAAAGATGGATATAAATTTAAAATGTGGGTTAATAATGAAGGTGCCATAGACTTTAGTAAACCAATTACCAAAGACATGACATTAAAAGCAGAATATGAAAAAATAACGACAAGAACAACAACTGTAAAACCAACTACTACAACGACTAAGAAAGTAACAACAAAACCAGTAGATGTAGGATGTATGTATAATGGAGAGTTAACACCAGGAGTAGAATATGTATATGGAGATTATACTTATATTTATAAACAAGAACCAGAAACAGGGTATAATATGGCTCTAGAAGGAGTAAGATATAAAACATTAAGTGAAGATGGTTGGTGGGCTGTATCTACAGAAAGTTTGAAGGTAATAAGAAGTATAGGAAAAAATGGGCCAACTTATGAAACATCAACAAAACCAATAACTAGTAAATTATGTAAAACAATAAATGGTAAAACAATTGTATCAATGGTAGGAATGTTTGTTGGAAGTAGAGCTACAAGTATAGATCTTTCATCATTTGATACATCAAATGTAAAAAATATGACTAGTATGTTTGAAGGAAGTGGAGTTACCACATTAAATTTAAGTTACTTTGATACATCAAAAGTAACGGATATGAGTGCAATGTTTATGAGAAGTGCAGCTCAAGTATTAGATTTAAGTTCATTTGATACCTCAAATGTAACTGATATGGTTGGAATGTTTTATAGTGCACAAGCTACAATTGGGTATGCGAGAACTCAAGCTGATGCAGATAGGTTTAATAATGTTGCTCATTCTTTATCTGATGGTACATCTCCTTTAACAGAAATTCCTGATTCATTAGTATTTGTTGTAAAACAAGGCTAGAATTGTCTAGTCTTTTTTGATAAAAAAAATTATGTTATAATCATTAAAGGTGATGCAGATTGGCTATTGAATATACATTATTAAAAAAAGAGAAACATACTAGTGCGAGATTAGGTAAAATAAAAACTAATTATGGTACATATGAAACTCCGATGTTTATGCCAGTTGGTACCCAAGCAACTGTAAAAACTTTATCGCCTGAAGAATTAAAGATGTGCGATGCGGGTATTATCTTAGCAAATACTTATCACTTATGGCTTAGACCCGGGGAAGATGTTATTGATCATGCTGGTGGTCTCCATAAGTTTATGAATTGGGATGGACCTATCCTAACTGATAGTGGTGGTTTTCAAGTATTTAGTTTAGCTAAGCCTAAAGATATTACTGAAGAAGGAGTTAAGTTTAAAAATCAATATAATGGCGATAGTCTTTTATTAACACCAGAAAAATCCATTGAAATTCAAAATAAGTTAGATAGTGATATTGCAATGAGTTTTGATGAATGTGTTGGTTTTCCTCATACGAGAAAGTATGTTGAAGATTCAATGGAAAGAACTTTAAGATGGGCTAAAAGAGGGAAGGCTGTTTTTAATAATCCAAGACAAAGCTTATTTGGAATAGTTCAAGGCGGAGAATACGAAGATCTAAGAAAAAAATGTGCTGAAGAGCTCATAAAAATGGATTTTGATGGATATTCAATTGGTGGAACAGCAGTAGGTGAGCCTAAAGAAATGCAATATCAAATGGTTGAGTATTCTTGTAAATATTTACCTGAAGATAAAGTCAGATATTTAATGGGAGTAGGAGACCCAATAGATATTATTGAAAATGTTATTAGAGGTATTGATATTTTTGATTGTGTATCTCCTACTAGATTAGCCCGTCACGGTCATGCTTTAACAAAATATGGTAAGATTAATTTAAAAAATGCTAAATATAAAGAAGATTTTACACCAATTAGTGACGAATGTGATTGTTATGCTTGTAAAAATTATACTAAGAGTTATATCAAGCATTTAATAAATGCTGAAGAAACTTTTGGAGCAAGACTTTTATCCATTCACAATATAAATTATCTAATTAACTTAACTAAAGAGCTTAGAGAAGCTATAAAAAATGATAATATTTTAGAATATAGAGAGGAATTTATTAGGAATTATTATGGAAAAAAATAAATCTAATGTATTGTATATTATTATTTTTATTATTATTTTAGTTGTTGTTTCAGCATTTTTTAAAAATTTAAAAGCGCATCAGAAAAAAGAATATTTAGTTGTAAATAATCGGATTTTAGAAGCAGCAAAAAAATGCTTTTTAGAAGAAAAATGTGAAGGTGAAATTCTTTTAAAAGATTTATATGAAAGAAAATATTTAAATGTTCAAGTTAATCCAATTACTAAAGAAAACATGGATGAAAATATTTGTATTAAATATGATAATAATGAAGCTAAATTTTGTTAAAAGAAAGGATATTATTTATGATTTATGATATAGAGTTAAATAAACGTAATGATGAAATTGTTAAAATGGGTATTTATAAGGGGAAAGTTTTACTTATAGTTAATACTGCAACTGGATGTGGTTTTACTCCTCAGTATGAAGGTTTAGAAAACTTGTATAAAAAATACCACAATAATGGTTTAGAAATACTAGATTTTCCTTGTGATCAGTTTGGGCATCAAGCTCCTGGAACTGACGATGAAATACATGATTTTTGCATAAGTAATTATCAAACTAGTTTTGATCAGTTTAAAAAAACTCTAGTAAATGGTGATAATGCTCATCCCTTATTTAAATATTTGGTTGATAATTCTCCTGAGGAAATTACAAAGGGAATGAAAAATAAAATGGCTATGAAAGCTATTGAAAAGATTAGTTCAACTTATAAAAAGAAAAATGATATTAGATGGAATTTTACTAAATTTTTAATAGATAAAGAAGGAAATATTGTAAAAAGATTTGCTCCAACAGAACTTCCTTCTGATATGGAAAAAGATGTTATAAATCTTTTGGAGAGTAATTAATGTACGATATTATTATAATTGGAGCAGGACCTGCGGGACTTACAGCAGCAATATATGCTTTAAGAGCTAATAAAAGAGTATTAGTTTTAGAAGCTAAATCTTATGGTGGACAAATAATTAACGCTCATAAAATAGATAACTATCCAGGTATGATGCATGTTTCTGGGTTTGAATATGCAACTGCTATCTATAATCAAGCTAAAGAGCTAGGTGCTGAGATTAAATTTGAAGTAGTAACAAGTATTACTAAGGAAAAGCAAGTTACTACTAACAAAAGTACTTATCAAGCTAGAGCTATTATTATAGCTACAGGAGCAGAAAATAAAAAATTGAATTTACCAAATGAAAAAGAATTAATTGGTAAGGGAGTATCTTACTGTGCTACTTGTGATGGTAACTTTTTTAAAGATAAAATAGTAGCTATAAATGGAAGTGAATTTCATGCGTTATCAGATGCGTTATATTTATCTCTTATAGCCAAAAAAGTATACTTAATAAGTAATACAGATGATTTTTCTAAAGATGAGAGATTATTTAATGAACTTAAAGAAAAAAATGTGGATTTTAAACTAAATAAATCTATTAAGAAGATTAATGGTAATGAATATTTAGAAAGTATTACTTTAAATGATGATGAAGAACTTAATGTTGATGGTTTATTTATAGCCGTTGGTCAAAGCCCTAAAAATGATATTTTTTCTAATTGTGTAGATATATCTAAAGATGGATATATATTATCTAAAGATGGAGTTCATACAAGTACTCAGGGTATATATGTTGCTGGGGATGCTAGAGAAAAAGAACTAAGACAATTAACTACTGCGGTAGCAGATGGTTCTATTGCTGCTGTAATGGCAATTAAAGAAATGAAATAAAACAAAGCTTGATTGAGTTTTGTTTTTATTATATAATGATATAAGAAAGTAGAATGATATTATGAGTAATAAAACTTTTTATACGATAATTATCTCTATTATTGCAGTAACTATTATCACTGTAGGTATTACTTATTCTTATTTTACCGCAAGACTTACCGGTGCTGAATCTACAAGTACAATAAGTGTAACATCTGGATATTTAGAAATTAATTATACAGAGGGAAATGAAAATGTTACTGTTACTAATATATATCCAAGAGAAACAGAATGGCTTACTAAGACGTTTACTTTAACGGGTAATAATACAACTAATGGTGAAATGACTTATGAAGTTGGATTAAATATTCTAACTAATAATTTTCCTAATGGGTATTTAACATATGATTTAAAAGTTTTAGATAGTACTAAAGGAACTCCTATAGCACAAAAAACAGGTGTACCAATTAATGGAGTAGGAGTTTTAAAGTTTGGAACAGGGACGTTTTTAACTGGAGAAAATCAAATCCATTCATATGAATTAAAGATCTATTTTAAAGATACAGGACTTGATCAAAATGCCGGTCAAGGGAAAGTATTAAATGCGAAGATAACTGTTGCCGAAGAATTTAATAATCCAACTTGGGATATGCCTAATAGTGGAACTCTTCTTGCGGGAATAAAATCAAATCGTCCTAATGCAGTAGCCCCACTAACCACACCAGGAGTACAACTATCTACTGCTGATGAAGCAGTATTAGCAAGTACAGAAGATGATTATGGAACAAGTTATTACTATAGAGGAGCTGTAGAAGACAATTATGTTTTATTTGCTAATATGTGCTGGCGAATAGTAAGGATTGATGGAAGAAGTAATATTAAACTAGTATTATTTAATGTTAATCCAAATAATGTTTCAAATCCTTGTGAAGAAAGTCAAAATGGTGCTGGCATGGCATTTGCTAGAGGGTATGATACTACGTCTAATGGATTAGAGGGAAAGACAACATTTAATTCCACTGCTAAAAACGCTAATGTTGGATTTATGTATGGAGACACTGTTGAAGATAATACAGGAATGACAAATACAGCAGCATATGATCAAGAACATGAGAATAAATACGCAAGTAAAATTTTAACAGCATTAAATAAGTGGTATCCTAAATTTTTGGGAAGTGAAGCTAATACTGATTATACTAGCTATTTAGCAGATGTGGTATGGTGTGCTGATAAAAGTTTAGCGACTAAGAGTTCTAGTTTTAATAGTAATTATACTAATTTGGGTTATGGTTCTGATAAGACATATTATGGTGCTCCAGACAGACTAAGGGTTACTACAACTTCGACTCCAAGTTTAATTTGTCCTGATGCATCTGGAACGGATAAGAATCTTTCAAGATTTACAACTACTAATAGTTTAGAGGGAAATAAAAAGCTGACATATCCGATTGGACTTTTAACTGCCGATGAAGTTACCTTTGCCGGAGCGAGAATGGCATATTCGAATCAATCTTTTTATTTATACGCTAATACTAATGAAGGTCTTCCAACTGGTTCATATTCATGGTGGCTATTAAGCCCATATGCTTTTAATGGTAGTAAATCTATGGTATCTATGGTCTTAGTTCATGGAATATTAGATGGTCATGCAGTAAATGCTGTTTATGGTCTTAGACCAGCTATAGCGATTAAACCAACAATTACTATATCTAGTGGTGATGGAAATAGAAATACTCCATTTGTAATTGATTAATGGTAAATTTAAATAGGATAATATCCTATTTTTTTCATATTAAGTAAAATATATGATATAATTCATAGTGCAGATTAGAAATGAGTGATTAGATGTTTAAATTATTTAAAAATGTAACTAAGAGAGAAATATTATTAATAATTATTAGTACTATTTTAATTATATTTCAAGTTTTTTTAGAACTTAAAATGCCTGATTATATGAGCACTATAACTAGGCTAGTACAAACTGAAGGTAGTAAAATAAAAGATATTCTTATTAATGGTGGATATATGCTTTTATGTGCTTTTGGTTCATTAATATCAGCTGTAATAGTAGGATATTTAATTGCTAATATTACATCAGCATTTTCTATGCATACGAGAAAAACGTTATTTAATAAAATAGAAAGCTTATCTCTTGCAGAAGTTAAAGAATTTAAAACTAGTAGTTTAATTACTAGAACGACTAATGATATTACGCAAATAGAAATGTTTTTAGGTCTTGGTCTTCAAATGCTTATTAAAGCTCCTCTAACTGCTATTTGGGCGATTACTAAAATCCTTAATAAAAGCTGGGAATGGAGTGCAGTTACTGCTCTTGCCGTGGTTATTCTTCTTACAACTATCATTATAATAACTTCAATAGTGGTTCCTAAATTTAAGATTATTCAAAAACTTATTGATAAACTAAATAATGTTACGAGAGAAAATTTACTTGGTATTCGAGTTATTAGAGCTTTTAATGCGGAAGAATACCAAAAAGAAAAATTTGAAGATGTTAATGATAGTCTTACAAAAAGATTATTATTTAATCAAAAGACTTTTGCAATTTTTAATCCTTTGATGAATTTTATCATGCATAGTTTAAGTCTATCAATTTATATTATAGGTGCGTATCTTATTTATAATTCATTGCTTGCTGATAAAATAACTATATTTAGTAATATGGTAGTTTTTTCTTCCTATGCTATGCAGGTTATTATGTCATTTTTAATGCTCGCTTTTGTATTTATGATGATGCCAAGAGCTAATGTATCAGCTAAAAGAATTAATGAAGTGTTAGATAAAGAAATATCAATTAAAGATGGTTATATTACTAATAGTAATGAAAAAGGTACAGTAGAATTTAAAAACGTTTGCTTTAAATATGATGATGCTGAAGAATATGTTTTAGAGAATATCTCTTTTAAAGTTAATAGAGGTGAAACAGTAGCATTTATTGGGTCTACTGGTTCTGGTAAAAGTACCTTAATTAATTTGATTCCTAGATTTTATGACGTTACTAAAGGTGAAATACTAGTAGATGGAGTTAATATAAAAGATTATAAAGAAGAATATTTAAGAGAAAAAATTGGTTATGTATCTCAAAAGGCAGTTATTTTTAGTGGAAGTGTTAAAGATAATGTTAAATATGGTTCTAAGAAAATAAGTGATAAAAAAATTAAAGAGGCTATTAAAGTTGCACAAGCTGAAGATTTTGTTTTAAAGATGGATAATAAGTATAATAGTGATTTATCTCAAGGTGGAACAAATATTTCGGGTGGGCAAAAGCAAAGAATATCTATTGCTAGAGCGATTGCTAAAGACCCTGAAATTTATATATTTGATGATTCTTTTAGTGCTTTAGATTATAAGACTGATAGCTTACTTCGTAAGGAACTAAAAAAATATGCAAAAGATGCTACTATTTTAATTGTTGCTCAAAGAATAGGAACAATTTTAAATGCGGACAAGATAGTAGTTTTAGATGAAGGTAAATGTGTCGGTATAGGGACACATAAAGAGTTAATTAATAATTGTGATGTATATAAGCAGATTGCTTTATCTCAATTAAGTGAGGAGGAAGCTTTAAATGCGTAATGGTAGAGGAAGGGTAAACGAAAAACCAGAAAACTTCAAAAATGCTATTTATAGATTATTTAAAGAATTAAAAGAGTATAAAATATTAATTATAATTGCCCTTATATTAGCCGCTTTTGGATCTTTTTTAGGTATTCTTGCTCCTGATAAACTAAAGAGTCTTACTGATGAAATTTCTAAAGGAATTATGGTAGATAAAAAAGAGATTGTTAAGTTACAAAACAAAATGAAAGAAAATATGATTATAGATGAAAATGGTAACTATATATTTCAAGATTTTGTTATGAATGGTGAAAAAATAAGTAGTATAGATCAAATAAAACTTACTAATGTTATGCAAAATAATAGACAAGATCTAAGTTTATTAAGCCAAATGCCTGAAAGTGTTCAAAAAGCAATTAGCCCTACACTTAATGTTAGTAAGATAAAAAGTATTGCCATATTTATATTTATTTTAATAATTTTAAGTGCATTATTTAATTATATTGAAGCTATTATTATGACTAATGTATCTAATAATTTTGCTAAAAAACTTCGTAGTAATATCAATAATAAATTAAATAAACTACCACTTAAATATTTTGATAAGACACTTCATGGTGATATTCTTTCTAGATTTACAAATGATGTAGATACTATTGGTGGATCTATGAATAATTCTTTGGCAACTTTGGTAAGTGCTATAACGCTTTTATTAGGATCATTATTTATGATGTTTTATACTAATTATATTATGGCTATAACAGCTATTGTATCAAGTTTATTTGGTCTTATATTTATGGGATTTGTTTTATCTAAAAGTCAAAAATATTTTGTGGCAAGACAAGAGGAACTTGGTAATTTAAATGGTCATATTGAAGAAGTATATTCTGGACTTAATATTGTTAAGGCCTATAATGCTAAAGATGAAGTAGATAAAGTTTTTGATAAATATAATTATAATGTTTATAATGCTAATAGAAAAAGTCAATTTTTATCTGGGCTAATGCCTCCAATGATGGGATTTATTGGACATTTTGGATATGTTTGTGTATGTATAGTTGGGGCACTTTTAACTATGAAGGGTAGTATTAGTTTTGGCGTAATTATAGCATTTATTACTTATGTTAGAATGTTTTCTAATCCATTATCACAAATAGCTCAAGCTTTTTCTTCACTTCAATCAGTAGCAGCTGCTTCCGAAAGGGTGTTTGAAATATATGATGAAGAAGAAATGAGTAATGAAGAAAATAATGTTTATTTAAATAAAAATAAAGTTAAGGGTACAATAGAGTTTAAAAATGTTAGTTTTACATATGATGGTAATGATGAACCAACTATTCATAATTTTAGTGCAGTAGCGCATTCTGGTGAGAAAATAGCTATTGTTGGTCCAACTGGAGCAGGTAAAACTACAATTGTAAACTTACTTATGAAGTTTTACGATATTAATGATGGAGATATTTTAATAGACGGAGTAAGTACTAAAAAATTATCAAGAGAAAATATTCATGATTTATTTACGATGGTTTTACAAGATACTTGGTTATTTGATGGAACGGTTAAGGATAATTTAATTTTTAATCAAGAAAATATTTCAATAGATAAGATAAAAAAAGTGTGTAAAACAGTTGGCATAGATCATTTTATTAAAACATTACCTAATTCTTATGAGTCATTAATTACGGATACTAATAATATATCCGCTGGTCAAAAACAGCTTATGACAATTGCTAGAGGTATTATTAAAGATTCTCCTTTTATTATTTTAGATGAAGCAACAAGTAACGTTGATACAAGAACAGAAGAATTAGTTCAAAAAGCCATGGATAAATTATCTGAAGGTAAAACGTCATTTATTATTGCACACCGTCTATCAACTATTAAAAATGCTAATTTAATTTTAGTTATGAAAAATGGCAATATTGTTGAACAAGGAACTCATGATGAACTACTTTTAAAAAATGGTTTTTATGCTGAATTATATAATTCGCAATTTAATGAAAATTAGAGGCGTTTCTCTAATTTTTTAATTGATTATTTTTAGGCTTTGATGTATTATACTCGTCAAACAAGTGAGAGTATTTTTGATAAGAAATATCATATTGTTAAAAAATGAATAGAAGGATCTGGTTTATATGGATTTTGAGGATATTAAAAGACAAATTGGCGAAATTTTTAAATATAAGTCGCTAGAAGAGCTCCTTAATTGCTTTAGAAAGCTTAACCATTTATTAAGTAAACTAAGTTATAATAA
>CACXEC010000097.1 GCA_902766545.1 uncultured Erysipelotrichaceae bacterium
ACGTATAAAGAGTTTGAATGGAGGTAATGTTCATGAAAGAAGAAAATAGTTTCCAAAAAACGAATATAAACTGGTATCCCGGACATATGGAAAAGACGAAAAGAGAACTTATAAAGATAATGCCTCTAGTTGATATTGTTTATGAGGTAATTGATGCTAGAATTCCATTTTCTTCTAAAATTAAGGATATTGATAATTTAATTAAGAATAAGGAACGTATTTTAATTATGTCAAAAAAAGACTTATGTGATATTAATGAAACTAATAAATGGATAAATTATTATGAGAATATGGGATATAATGTAGTACTTGTATCTTTAAATGATAATAATGATTATAAAAGTATTCTTCAAAAAACAAACGAAGTTATAAAAATAGTGAATGATAAAAGATTATCCAAAGGTATGAAGCCAAAAGAAATCAGAGCGGTAGTAATAGGTATTCCTAATGTTGGTAAAAGTACTTTAATTAATAAACTTGCAGGTAGAAAAGTAGCTAGAGTTGGTAATCTTCCTGGAGTAACAAAATCTTTAAGTTGGCTTAATACTAAAGAAAACATGGTTTTATTAGATACACCAGGAATATTATGGCCTAAAATAGATAGTGAAATAGTAGCCTTGAACTTAGCAAGTATGACGGCTATTAATGAAAATATTTTACCATTAGGTGATGTTTCATATTATATTTTAAATACTTTAAATAAATATTATCCAGATATATTAAAAATGCGATTTAAAACTGACGAAGTAAATGAAAATACTTATGATGAGATTGCTAAAAATATTGGTGCTATTAAATCTGGAGAGATAGACTATAAAAGAGTTAGTACATATATAATTAATGAAATAAAAAGTGAAAAGATTAAAGGCATAACGTTTGATAGAAAAGATGATTAATCGTGAATAAAAAAGAAATTATTAGTAGCTTAAAAAAATTAAATATTGATAAAAAGGATTATATAGTAATATGCGGGGCATCGTTAGTATTACAAGGTATATTGGATGAAACACCGGATATTGATTTGGCATGTACTAGTCTTTATTTTAAGACTGTAGATTGGCCTTATGATGAAAATCTTAAAGAAGTTTTAAAAATAAATGATATATATAGCATATCTCCAACTTTTTATGACCCTAATAATATAGTTTTAGTTGATGGGTATAAGTGCATGAATATCAGTAAATGTTATGATGTTAAGAAAAAACTAAATCGAGATAAAGATAAGAAAATAATTGAAAAGCTGGATTTAATTCTTGCTAAAGAAGATAATTTAAGGTATGAAAAACAGCTTTATAATGAAGGCTATTCTTTAATTGCTGGAGTTGATGAGGTAGGGCGTGGCCCATTAGTTGGACCTGTTGTTACAGCAGCCGTTATTTTACCTAAAGGTTATGTACTAGATGGACTTACTGATTCTAAAAAACTTACAGAAAAAAAACGAAATGAGTTTTATAAAATTATCATGAGAGATGCATTAGCAGTTGCAGTAGGTATTAAAGATGCTGCGGTTATAGATGAGGTTAATATCTATGAAGCAACTAAGATGGCAATGTATGAAGCTATTGATAAATTAACTATCAGGCCTGATTACATTTTAATTGATGCAATGAAACTAGATTTAGATACTCCGCATATAAGTATTATAAAGGGTGATTTTAAAAGTCAATCGATAGCTGCTGCTTCAGTTATTGCTAAAGTAACAAGAGATTCAATGATGTATGAACTATCAAAAAAGTTCCCGGAATATGGCTTTGACAAACATAAGGGCTATCCTACAAAAGAACATATTGAAAATGTCAAAAAGTATGGTCTACTTGATAATTATAGGTTTACTTTTAACCCCATAAGTGATTTAATAAAACAAGGTGGTAAATTTGAAAAGGAGATTAGGCAAACAAATAATTAAAAACGCAATTATATATTCCATGTATATATTTCTTATAGAAATAATCGTTAAGATAAATACTAACAATTCATTATTCGAATGGAGTAGTTTAAGAATTCTCTTTAGTTCAGCTTTTTTAGGCTTGTTAATTGGAATAATAATATGTTCATTTAAAGGTAAAACTAATAAAATAATTGGAACAGTTATAACTTTTGCGCTTTCATTATTCGCTTGGATTGAAATCAATCTTTATACTTATATGGGTTTTTTTATGGGAGTAGGTAATGCTGAACAGGGTACAAAGATTGTTGATTATATAAAAGATTATATTCAAGCATCAAAATTAATTAGTTATTTAGTTTTAATTCCTTTTATTTTATATATTTTGTATATTTGGTTTTTAGATGGATATTTAAATAGAAGAAAATTATCTAAAACTACAGTATTTGTATTTAAAAGAGAGACTTTTTTTAATCGCTTTTCTAGTGTAATAATTAGTTTTGTTTGTTTAATTTTAATCTTTTTAGTTTGGTATATTTCATTAGATGTAAATTTTATGCAAAATAAACTTCAATCTGTTAAAAATAGTAATTTGATTAAAATGAGTGATAATTCCAATTTAAGTGTAAGCCAATTTGGATTATTTACTTATTCATTATCTGATTTATATATTCAAGTTTTTAATGTTGAGTTAGATGATATTGTAATATCAGGTGATTTAGAAAATAAAAATACAGTGTATACAGATTATTCTAGACAAATTGATGATACAATATGGAAAAAGATAATTAGTGAAGAAAGTAATTATACTTATAATAAATTAAATAATTACTTTATTAATAGAGACATAACTGATAAAAATGAATATACTGGTATTTTTGAAGGTAAAAATTTAATTATTGTATTAATGGAATCAGTTAATATGATTGCTATTAATGAGAAAGAATATCCTACTTTATATAAAATTTATAATGAAGGAATTAGTTTTAGAAATAATTACACGCCAAGAAATA
>CACXEC010000098.1 GCA_902766545.1 uncultured Erysipelotrichaceae bacterium
ACATCCTGCATCAGTTAATTTATTAAATAAAGATTCTAAATGATCTTTTTGTACTCCACTTATAGTTAATGAATTACCAAGTAAAGCTCCCATAATAATATAAGTACCAGCTTCTATTCTATCAGGAATAACTTCTATTTCACCGTCATGAAGTTCATTTACTCCTTCAATAGTAATTTCACTAGTTCCAGCACCATTAATTTTTGCTCCCATTGAGTTTAAAAAATCAGCTATATTTACAATTTCTGGTTCCTTGGCAGCATTATGAATATGAGTAATGCCCTTTGCTTTAACGGCAGCAAACATAATATTAATAGTTGCCCCTACAGATGCAATATCTAAAAATATTTCATTTCCAACTAAATCATTGCCAGTTATTATATATGTTTTTTCATCATCTTCAATTTGGACATTAGCCCCCAATTTCTCAAAGCCATTAATATGAAAATTTATTGGCCTTGCACCTATTGTACATCCACCAGGATAAGATATTTTAGCATAACCATATTTAGACAACAACACTCCCATAAAATAATAAGATGCACGCATTTTGGAAGCATAATGTGTATCTATTTCATGATTAACTGCATTTTTATTATCAATATATAAAGTATCATCAACAAGTTTAATATCAGATCCCAGCATTTCCATCATTTCAATAAGCAATCTAACATCACTAATATTTGGAACATTTTTTATTATACATTTACCATTAGTAAGCATTGCAGCAGGTATTAAAGCAACAACACTGTTTTTTGCTCCACTTATTTTAATTTTTCCTGATAACTCTTTTCTTCCTTCAATAATTAATTTTTTCATAAAATTTCCTTTCTATAATCAAAATAGACTTCTTCATTATTAATATATATTCATTTTAATAGTAAGTCAATTTAATGCCATAAAACTTGACAAAGATTTACAACCGAAATAAAGCTTAAAATAATTATAGCTAAAATAATTGCCTTATCTTTCAAATATTTTATTGAATAATTGCCAATTAATAGTCCTATATATGTAATTGTACTACTACACAGAGAAAAAACTATAAAAGAAAGGATATAATGATTAGTTAAACCTTGTAAACATAATCCAACTGAAAAACTATCGATACTTACACTAAAAGAAAATAAAAATAAAGAAAAAAAATTAGTAATTATTGATGATTTGTTATTATTTTTTTCCTTGTACATTAAATATGCCAAATATAAAAAAACAATTGAAACAATTATTTTAATATTTAAATTGAAGATTTTAAATATTTCATTTCCTAATAATAATCCTAAGGCAGGCATTATAAAATGCATTATACCTACCATTATTGGTAATATTACTTTTTTTGATGAACTTATATTGTTAAGTCCAATACTTAAAGCCAGAGAAAATGCATCCATACTAAGAGCTATTCCAACTAAAAAAATACTTAACATAGTTCCTCCCTAGTTAAGTATATTATTTTAATTCATCTATTATTCTTGAAACAAAAAATCTATATTCAACATCAGTAGTAGTCTTATTATCTTCGATTAAACATAATGGTGGAAATAAAACACACCACCAGTTACTTCCCTTACCATTACCAAGTGTAATAACTAATGAATCATAAATTCCCTCATTATATACCACACCTTTATATACTTTAGACGGAAAATAATTTTGACCATAATCTATTTTGTAATTATTTGAATTTAAGAATTTTGCAACTTTAATGTTTAAATCATCTAAGTTATTAACAATAATTTCATCAACTTCTTCTTTAGATTGAGCATCTTTAATCAAATCAAATAAGTAATTTTCAAGATAATCTTTTAAATTTAATTTGCTAATAATATCAAATTCAGAATTACTGTTACTAATTACCCTCAATCTTATAGAATCAGAAGGTATTATTACTTCCTTTTCATTATTATATTTTTTAATTACTAAACTAACAATTATTATAAAAATAACTATTAACCAGTTTTTCAAATAAAAACACTACCTTTCACAATTTATATGGGTAGTATTATTATTTTTTAATCATTCATTATAAATAAAAATCTATCTTTATTTGCTAAATCTTTTTCTATAATTATTTGTTCATTAGGAAAGAAATCATGTGCCAACTTATACAAATTTACACTTTCATCTTCATCTATTTCAAATGCCATCAAATATTGAGGATTTATTATCTTTTTAGCAAGTTTAAAGATTTGTTCATAATATTTTAATGGATTTCCACTAACGTATATGGCATTATAAGGCTCATATTCTATTTTAGGATCGCATATACTACCTGTTGGAATATAAGGTGGATTACTTATAATAACATCGTATTTTTCTGATGTATCAAACTTAAATATATCACTTAAAATAAAGTTAATATTTACTTTGTTTAGTTTTGCATTTTCCTTTGCAAGTTTTAATGCATCACTACTAATATCAAGTGCTGATACACTTAATGATTCTATTATCTTTTTTAGCGCTATACAAATACATCCTGATCCGGTTCCTATATCTATAACTTTTGCGTTTAATAATTTTTTTTCTTTTATATAGTTGACTGTCTTTTCAACTAATGTTTCAGTTTCAAATCTAGGAATCAAAACACTTTCATTAACTTTTATCTGATAGCCATAAAAATCTACGTATCCAATTAGGTATTGTATAGGATAATTATTATTTATTTTATCAATTATTGGATCAAGATTATCATATTTTTGTTTCAAAAGATCTAAATCAGTTTTTGAAATATTATTCATTTCCTTCTAATTTTCTTCTTTGATCTTCGGTAATTAACGCATCAATTATGGGATCAAGATTTCCTTCCATTACTCTATCTAGCTCCATAATACTAAAATTAATTCGATGATCAGTTACTCTATTTTGTGGATAATTATAAGTTCTAATTTTCTCTGATCTATCTCCAGAACCGATAGAATTTTTTCTTGTCGAATCTATTTCCTTATTTTGTTGCTGTTGTAAACTATCATATATACGTGATTTTAATACAACCATGGCACGTTCCTTATTTTTAATTTGACTTCTTTCATTTTGACAAGTAACAACTATTCCCGTTGGTATATGCGTAATTCTTACTGCAGAATCTGTTGTATTTACGCCTTGACCACCCTTACCAGATGAACGATATACATCCACTCTTATATCATCAGGATTAATTTCAACTTCAACATCTTCAACTTCAGGCATAATTAAAACTGTTGCCGTTGATGTGTGAATACGTCCTTGTGTTTCAGTCTCAGGTACTCTTTGAACGCGATGAACACCACTTTCAAATTTTAATTTTGAGTATACATTTTTCCCTTTAATTGAACATTCAATTTGAGAAAAACCTCCACTAGTTCCTTCAACATCGTGATTAACTTCTATTATCCATCCATTTTTCTCAGCATATTTATTGTACATTCTAAATAAATCACCAGCAAAAATATTTGCTTCGTCTCCACCAGCAGCACCACGAATTTCCATAATAATATCTTTTCCATCATTTTCATCTTTTGGAAGTAATAATATTTCAATTTCTTTAGTTAATTTTTCAAGATCATTATTTTTAATTGTTAACTCTTCACTTGCTATTTCGTGCATTTCTGGATCATTAACTAGACCTTTTAATTCTTTAATATCATTATTTAACTTAATAAATTCTTCATATTTAAAAACAACATCTTCAATAGATCCTTTTTCTTTAGAAAGCTTTTTTTGCACATTAAAATCACTTAAAACTTCTGGTTTTAACAATTCTTCATTTATCTCATTATATCTTTGTCTTAATAATTCTAATCTTTCTATCATTTATAAATCCTTTCTATTAAAGAAAAAGAAGACTATAACATATCAGACTCAATTTCTTCATTATCGTCAAGAATAACTAAATCTTGAAGATCATCATCACTATCATCATCAGCATTTGCATCTTCTTCATAATTATCCTCTTCAATGTCATTCTCAAATTCATTATCGTCTGATATTATCTCATAGTCATCTTCATCATCTTCAACAATAACTTTTGTACTATGGTTTATCTTTAAATCACAAAAACCACCATCTAACATAATAAAACGTTTATCAGTAATTATTACTTCAAAAAAATTACCAATATTATTTGCATAATCTTCTTCAGACTGCCCCATTAGTTCAATAACTTTTTTAAATAATTCTTGTATCTTAACTTTTTTATTTTTATCTTTTAATATTAAATATGCAACATCACCATATGATAAAGTTTCTTTTTCTTCTTCTGTTAATTTTACCATTTATAATCCTCCTTTAAAACCATTATATGTTCAATTAATTATCATGTTCATGGCTTTTTAAACATACATAATTTTATCATATTAATTAGCAATGTCAATAATTAAATAACATATAAAAATATTATTTAAAATTTAATGAAATTTCTAATATATTTTCACTTTCATTATCACTATCTATAGAATATATAATTACATGTTTTTTAGAAGTAATGTCTTTCTTTTTTACATTTATACCTAAAGGTAAAATAAAATTTTTTTCTTTTAATTCAACTGTTGCTTCTTCATTATTAAAATCTAAAGTATATTTATAATCACTATTTTCCCTTATTAAAGAATAGTTTTTCAAATTATAAAAAATATCATCGAATTTAATACAATCACCATCAGGAACTCCTTCTTTTTCAAAGACTAAGGATTTATTTTTATATAACATAATTTTAAACATAATATCATCTCGAACAATATTCTAGCATATTTATTTTAACTAAATCCATAATAATAAAGATGAAATATGAAAAAAATAAGAATTATTTATAAATTAATCCTATTTTTAACTATATGTTTTACAATTCTATTAACTAGTTTATATATATATGCTTATTTATCACCTAAAATAATTTTAAATTCTGCAAATGCAATCTATTTATATGATCAAAATGAAGAATTAATATTCCAATCTAACAATAATAACAGTTGGGTAAAATTAGATGAAATTAACGATAATATAAAATATGCGACTATTAGTATTGAAGATAAAAATTTTTATAAACATCATGGATTTGATTACTTAAGAATACTAAAAGCTATTTACTTAAATATTAAAAATAAAGCAATAGTACAGGGAGCATCTACTATTAGTCAACAATATGTTAAAAATTTATATTTAAATTTTGATAAAACTTGGAAAAGAAAAATAGAAGAAGCTTTTTTAACATTAAAATTAGAAGTTCATTATAATAAAAATGATATATTAGAAGGATATTTAAATACCATAAACTATGGTCAAGGAAACTATGGAATTGAAAATGCTAGTGAGTATTATTTCAATAAAAAAGCCAGTGATCTATCTATAGAAGAAGCCATTATGCTGGCGGGTATTCCAAGAAGCCCAGAAAATAATAATCCCGTAAGTAATTATGACAATTGTATTAAAAGAGCAAAAATGGTTGCAAAAGCAATGTTAAATAACAAATATATAAGTCAAGAAGAGTATAATAATCTTTTTAAAACAACAATACCAATTTATGGAAAAAAAGAAAAAAATAATTTACAGACACTTATGTATTATCATGATGCAGTAATAGAAGAACTAAATTCAATAACGAATATTCCAAATTCCTTAATTAAATTAGGTGGAATTAAAATATATACAACTTATAATCAAAATGTCCAAGAATCTCTTGACAAATCAATTATAAAACACACTAATAATAATGATAATACTGAAATAGCTAGTATAGTCGTCAATCCAAAAACAGGCGGAATAATGGCACTAGCCGGAGGGGTTAATTATGCAAAAAGCCAATTTAACAGAGTCACGCAATCAAAAAGACAAGTTGGTTCAACTATAAAGCCCTTCCTTTATTATACCGCCTTAGAAAACAATATGACTGAAAGCTCTACTTTTTTAAGTGAAAAAACTAGTTTCGTTTTTGCAAATAACCAAATATATTCACCTAAGAATCATTCTGATACATACGGAAATAAAGAAATATCTATGGTAGCAGCTCTAGCTTATTCAGATAATATTTATGCAGTTAAAACTCATCTTTTTTTAGGAGAAGATGAGCTAGTTAAAACTTTAAAAATGTTAGGTCTTAAAACCAAACTTAATGCAGTTCCATCACTAGCTTTAGGAGCTCAAGAAATAAATATGTTAGATTATGCCGGAATATACAATGTTTTAGCAAATTATGGTGTAAAAAATGATCTATACTTTATAGAAAAAATTGAAGATTCAAATGGAAATCTTCTTTATAAACATCAAAATAATGAAATACAATTATTAGACAAGGATTATGTTTTTATAATTAATGAAATGTTAACTAATACGTACAATTCGACTTTTATAGATTATTTAAATCCGACTGTAATATATTTAAATAGCAAAATATCTCGAAAATACGCACTAAAAAGTGGAACTACTGAAAATGATTATTGGATTGTTGGATATAATCCGGATATTTTAATGATGGTATGGGCAGGAAAAGATATGAATGAACCCGTAGATTCTAAATATTCAAAAAATATTAAAAATATTTGGTGTGATACAGTAGAAAAATATGAAGAAGATAAAGAACCATCATGGTACGAAATGTCGGATAACATTGTTGGAATACCTTTAGATGCTGTAACGGGTAAAAAAAGTTTAAATTCTAATAAAACAATCATCTATTACTTTAAAAAAGGTTCCGAGCCACACAATTAAAAAACAAGCTAAGCTTGTTCATTTTTTTCAATTTTTATTATTAATTGATAAATATCCTCAAAATCAAAATCTTCAGAACTAATTTTAAATCCTGCATTTTTAATTTCTTCCTGTAATTCATTATAAGCTAATTTAATAGATTCTAAATCTTTACTTATAATTCGAGGTTTAACTTCTTCCTTAACTTCCAAAACAGGTTTTGATAAGGATTCTTCAGCCGCATCATCGAGCTTTATAAAGTCATTTTCACTATCAAAAGGATTAAAATAATCTTCATTTGAAGAATCACTTTCCAATTCAATATTCATATTTGTTTCTTCATCCTCTAGTGAAGGTCCACTGTGTGAAGAAAGTAAGTTCAATATATTACCAAAAGTATCTTCTTTCTTATCAAATGTATTATCTTCAACTATTTCAGAAATAACATTTTTAGATGGAATATTATCATTTACTTTATCTTCTTCAATTTTTAACTCCTTTGATTCACTATTTAGATTATAATTTTTAATTATTTCATCTAGTTGTCTAACAGTTAATCTTTCAGTTATAATTCTATTCAATAAATTAATTTGATCTAGCTCGTTTTCTAATTGAAGTAAACTTCTAGCATGACGTTCACTTATTTTTCCACTCATTAAAGCATTTTGAACTTCAGAATTTAAAGATAACAATCTTAGCTTATTAGCGATAGATGACTGAGAAATTCCTAATCTTTGTGCCAATTTTTCTTGAGTTAAAAAACCTTTATCTAAAATCTTTTTAAAAGATTTAGCTTCTTCAAGAGAATTTAGGTTACTCCTTTGAAGATTTTCTACAATTGCAACTTCAGCACTTTCATTATCATCTATATTTACTACGATTGCAGGAACAGTAACAAGCCCCGCCTTAATAGCTGCTTTATAACGTCTTTCACCTGCTATTATTTCATACTTATCATTTATTTTTCTTAAAATAAGCGGTTGAATAATACCATGTTCTTTAATAGAAGTAGCTAATTCATTTAATGATTTTTCGTCAAAAACAAGGCGTGGTTGAAACCGATTTGGTATAATTAGGTCAATATTTATAGATAAAATCTTAGTTTCACTATTCATAGCTACCCTTCCTATTCTAATATAAATAATACTTTATTTTTGAATATTTTTCAATGGCTTTTTAAGAATTTTATCATAAACTCTGGGATAACCAACTGGAGTATTTTTTATTTTTATTATTGTTACAAGTGTTCTATCATCATTAGTTATAGGTAATTTAATACTAACTTTATTTTCTATTTTTCCACCCAAAAATTCTACTGCTTGTTCAGATTCTTTAAGTTCTAAATTATCTTTACCTTTCATTGCTATAAAATAACCATTAATATTAACAAAAGGAATACATAATTCTGCTAATATAGACATATTAGCAACAGCTCTTGCTACAACCAAATCAAATTTTTTAGAAATCTTAAAAAAGTTTTCAGCACGATCATTTATTACTACTACGTTGCTTAATGACAACTTTTGTACTACCAATTCTTGAAATCTAGATTTTTTATTATTACTATCTAATAAGGTAATATTTAAGTTTGGATACATAACTGCAAGTACTATTCCAGGAAATCCACCACCTGATCCAACATCTAAAACTGACATTTTTTTACTTAAATCTATAACATTCACTAAAGTTAAAGAATCATAAAAATGCTTTAGATAAATATCATTTATATCAGTTATAGCTGTTATATTAGTATGCTTATTATAATCTATTAAAATATTAGCAAAGCTATTTAATTGTTTTTTTTGGTCATCAGTTAGAAAAATTTTTAAGTCTTTTTCCAATAAATTATAAAATTCTTCTTTATTCATTTTTATTATATTCCTTTTTTAAATAAATAGATAAAAGTGATATATCAACTGGATTAACACCACTAATTCGTGATGCTTGAGCTAGTGTAAGCGGTCTTACTAAATTTAGTTTTTGTCTAGCTTCTGAAGCTAAATTTTTGACTTTATTATAATCAATATCGGAAGGAATTTGTTTATTTTCCATTTTTATTAACTTTTGAGCTTCTGCTTCTTCCTTAGCAATATATCCTTCATACTTAATATTAAATTCAACTTGTTCTAACACTTCAGACTGAGTATCTTTAAATGGTATTATTTCATAATTAATTAAATCATAAATAGTAACTTCTGGTCGTTTAATAAAATCATATAGACTTAAACCATTTTTTAATGTAAGATTTAATTTTTCTTTATAATCATCTGGTAAAGTCTTTATACTAACTCTGTTATCTTTTAAGTACTTTTCTATTTTTTGAATTAAACTTACTTTTATATCTAATTTATTTTTTTGATCGTCATTAATTAAACCACAAGCATAACCATAATTTCTAAGTCTTAAATCAGCATTGTCATGACGTAAAAGTAAACGATATTCAGATCTAGATGTTAATAATCTATATGGTTCTTTAGTTCCTTTAGTAACTAAATCATCAATTAATACCCCAATATAAGATTCGTTTCTTTTTAATATTAAGGGATCCTTTCCTTGTAATTTTAAAGATGCATTTATACCAGCTATTAATCCCTGACCAGCAGCTTCTTCATAACCACTTGTGCCATTAATTTGACCAGCAGTAAACAAATTTTTTATTATTTTAGTTTCTAAAGATGGCATCAATTGTAATGGATTTATAGCATCATATTCAATAGCATAAGCATACTTTAATATTTTAGCATGTTCTAATCCCTTTAAACTATGTACCATTTCTTCTTGAACATCTTCCGGCATACTAGTTGAAAATCCTTGTAAATAAATGTCATCATAATAAAGACTTTCTGGTTCTAAAAATAATTGATGTCTTTCTTTATCAGCAAATCTTACAACTTTATCTTCAATAGATGGACAGTATCTTGGCCCTATCCCTTCAGCATATCCACCATACATAGCAGACTTTTCTAAATTATCTTTAATTATTTGATGAGTTTTTTCATTTGTATAAACAATATAACATTTTTCTTGATTATCTTTATCATATAAAGGTGGATTATCAAAACTAAATGTCCAATAACAATCATCACCAGTTTCTTCTTTTAGTACACTAAAATCAATAGAAGATCTATCTAATCTTTGTGGAGTTCCTGTTTTAAGTCTTTGGATTTCAAAACCTAAAGATTTTAATACATCACTTAAATGATTACTTCTAGCTTCACCATGAGGACCTTCCTCTTTAGACTTATCTCCAACTAGTATTTTACTTTTTAAGTAAGTACCAGTAGTTAAAATTAAAGCATCACATAAGATTTCTTCACCAGTAGATAAAATAACTCCATTGATAGTATTCTCGTTAACTTTTAAATTTTCTACCATTGCTTCAATAATAGTTAAATTTTCATTTTTTTCTAATTCCTTTAACATTTCCTTTGGATAAGTAATTTTAT
>CACXEC010000099.1 GCA_902766545.1 uncultured Erysipelotrichaceae bacterium
AAAAGCATATTTTAAAGGCAATACTTCTTCTAGCAGTCAAAATGGTGGCTCTAATAATGGAAATAGTGGTGGAGGATCTACATGGCGCTCTGATGATGATGGCGGTTTTGATAGTAGATCAGGTAAATTTTAAGAAAGGAGGTATATATGAAAAACTTAAAGGAAAGTAAATTAGTTAATAATGGTAGTGGCTTTGTTAAAGAATTTGTATCTTTTATTTCAAAGGGAAATGTTATGGATTTAGCAGTTGGTGTTATTATTGGTGGTGCTTTTTCAACTATTGTAACTGCTTTAACAGAAGATATTATTAAACCATTAATTAACGGAATTGGTGGTGCTGAAGTAGCTGGTGAATTAAAAATTTATGGCGGTCAAGTAATTAAATATGGTGACTTCATTACAGCAATTATTAATTTTATTATAATGGCATTTGTTTTATTCTTGATTATTAAATCATTTAATAAAATTAAAAACATACGTGCTAAAAAAGAAGTAAAAGAAGAAAGTGCACCAGTTAAAAGTGATGAAAGCGTTTTACTTGAAGAAATATTAAAGGAATTAAAGAAAAAGTAGTATCTATAATATATAGATACTTTTTTATAATTCTTTTTTTTGCTTTAAAAATGTGTTAGAATTAGTTATATGTTTATAAGTAATAATAGGTGATTAAAAATGGGATTAATAAGTAGATTATTTAATCAAAAAGAAGAAATAGAGATTAAAAAGATTAATGATAATTCATTAGAATATCCAAATATTTCTATGTGTGAGTTTTTATATCAAGCATCTCTTAAATATAGTAAACTTAGCGCTTTAGAATATTATGGTAAAAATATTTCTTATGCAAGGCTTTATGCGAAAATAGAAATCGTAGCAAGATCATTAAAAACTATTGGTGTTAGTGAGAAAGATAGAGTTGCTATATGTATGCCAAATACACCGGAAGCAATAATAATGTTTTATGCTATCAATATGGTTGGTGGTGTTGCTTCAATGATTCACCCATTATCAAGCGAAAATGAAATTGAATATTATTTAGAGTTATCTAATAGTAAATATATTTTAACTTTAGATTTATTTGCCGATAAAGTTATTAAAATTGCTAAAAAAATTAATCTTAATAAAGTAATTGTCTCAGAAGCTTCTAATAGTATGTTCCATCTAATGAGGCGGGCTATAAATTTTTATGATGGCTTTAAAAATTTTATTTATCCTGAAGATAATAAGAAAATAGTTTATAATAGTAAAGTCATCAAGTGGAATGATTTTTATGATTTAGGATTTATTTATGACGGTGAATATAAAGCTAATGTTAAAGGATCAGATGAAGCTGTTATTTTATTTAGTGGAGGTACAACTGGTAAACCTAAAGGTGTAAGACTTACTAATAATAATTTTAATGCTTTGTCGGTTCAATGTATAAATGAGTTTAGTGAAGCTATGGCAGGGGATTCTGTTTTAGTTATTTTACCAATTTTTCATGGCTTTGGATTAGGTGTAAGTATTCATACAGAATTAACTCATGGCATGAAATGTATCCTAATACCAAGATTTAAAACTTCCGACTTTGCTAGATTAATAAAAAAGTATAAACCAGTATTTTTAACTGGAGTTCCAACCATGTATGAAGCTTTAATATCAAATGTGGATAACACTAATTATTTAAAATGTGTTAAATACTGTATTTGCGGTGGAGATTTATTAGATAGTAGTTTGAGAACTAGGGTTAATAACTATTTATTATTACATGGCTCAAATACACAAATTAGAGTTGGTTATGGTCTTACAGAAAGTACAGCTGCATGTATTTTAACTCCTAATTATTATTATAAAGATAATGCTATTGGTAAACCTTTTGCTGATACTTTAGTTAAAATCGTTAAGCCTGGTACAACTAAAAATCTTAAAAATAATCGGACTGGTGAAATATGCATAAGTGGTCCAACAGTTATGCTTGGCTATTTAAATGAAGATGAAGAAACTAATAGGACTATTCGTATCCATGATGATGGTAAAAAGTGGCTACATACAGGTGATTTAGGGTATATAGATAAGAGCGGAATTGTTTTTTTCTCATCTAGATTAAAGAGAATGATTGTAACAAGTGGATATAATGTATATCCGTCATATTTAGAAAAAATTATAGATTCTCACCCAGCTGTGGATACTTGCATAGTAGTTGGAATATCGCATAATTATAAAAAACAAGTCCCTGTGGCGTGTATTAAATTAAAAGATAATTATTATCCAAGTGAAGAATTAACCTTAGATATAAAAAAGTATTGTGCTGAATCGATATCTAAATATGCAATGCCATATAAATATGAATATATTAAACAAGTGCCAAAAACAATTATTGGAAAAATTAATTATAAAAAATTAGAAGACGATTGTGAAAAAAAATATGGTACTAAAAATTCTTAATAAGAGGGTGGTTAATTAGTGAACATTCTTGATGGTAAAAAACTACGAGATGAAATCTTTTTAAAGTTAAAAGATAAAGTTAAAGATTTAAAGTTATCTTTAGCCGTTATTCAAGTAGGGGATGATGAAGCTAGTAATGTTTATATAAATCAAAAGAAAAAAATGTGTGAAAATTTGAACATTCAATTTAAACATTATAGATTACAAGAAAGTATTTTAGATGATGAAGTAATACATTTAATTGAAAAATTAAATAAAGATGATACAACAGCTATTCTTATGCAACTACCAATACCTAACCATTTAAATAAACAAAAAATAATAGATTCTATTGATTATAGAAAAGATGTTGACGGTTTGACTTCGATAAATGCGGGAAATCTATTATTAGGTAAAAAAGGATTAATTCCTTGTACGCCTAAAGGTATTATTACTTTGTTAAAATATAATAATATAGACTTAAAAGGTAAAAGAGTTACTATTATTGGAAGAAGTAACTTAGTTGGTAAACCGTTAGCATTATTAATGCTTAGGGAAAATGCAACAGTAAGTATATGTCATTCTAAAACTAAAAATATAAAAGATATAACTTTAAATTCTGACATTATTATATCTGCAACTGGAAAAAATGGTTTAGTTAAGGAAGATATGATTAAGGATAATGCTGTGGTAGTGGATGTTGGCATTTCAAAGATAGATGGTAAATTATTTGGTGATGTTGATTTTGATCAAGTTAGTCGGAAGTGTTCTTATATTACACCTGTTCCAGGTGGTGTTGGGCCAATGACAATTGCTTCTTTAGCTGAAAATATATATGAGGCATATTTGATTCAAAAAAAATAAAATAGTTCATTAGTTGTAGCTAGTGGACTATTTTTATAGTATAATAAATATATACGCCGAATTAGTTTAGTGGTAAAACAGATGCATGGTAAGCATCAGAGGGCCGTTCAATCCGGCCATTCGGCACCATTGCTGGAATAGCTCAGCTGGTAGAGCAACGCCCTCGTAACGCGTAGGTCGCAGGTTCGAATCCTGTTTCCAGCACCATTTTAAAAATGCTTTAAAGCATTTTTTTGTTTAAATTTATAAATTGTGTCCATAATAATATTGGGAGGATATTATGACGCAAAAAGAATTATTGTATATTGAAGATGCTATTGGTCATGAAGAAAATATCATTGCAGTTTGTAGTGAGACACTTAATTATTTAGAAGATAAGTCATTAGTTTCTTTTCTTAGTAAAGAAGTAAAAAAGCATATGACGATGAAGGAGAAATTAATGAAGATGTTGGAGGACAAAGCTAATGAATGATCAATTATTAATGGATAATTATCTTTTAATTTTAAAAAGTACGATTGAAGTTTATGTTCATGGCACGTTAGAAAGTTCTAATCCAGATATAAGATCATTATTAAAATTTGGATTAGATGAAACTATCAAGCATCAAGCTAGCACTTATGATAAAATGACTGAGCATGGCTGGTATACAATTAGTAATGTTGATGCAAAAACAATTAAACAAACTTTAAAATGTATTCAAAACAAAGCAAATTAATCTAGTATGCTTTGTTTTTTTTATGTATAATTAATATTATGGGAAAGTTAAAAGATATATTAGAAAAATATAATTTAAATGATAAAGATATAGAAATAATTATTTATAGCATTGGAAATATATATAATCATTTTGAATTTCAAAAAAGAATGCGAAATTTTCCTCATCATGGGGAATTAAGTTTAGGGTTACATATTATAGACGTTGTTGTTATGACCTATAAGCTCGGCAAGAAAAAACTCAATAGTAACGATTTAAATGTGGCATTAAAAATTGCGGCAATGCATGATTTGTTTACTATGCCATGGCAAAATAATCCTATATCTGCAAATAAAAAATTTTTAAATCGTCATGGATTTGCTCATCCTGTTGAGGCTGTAATTAATTCATATACTTGGTTTAAAGAAGAATATAACGATGATGCTGATATAATTATTGATGGTATCATTCATCATATGTATCCACTTCCAGTAATTGTGATTAATAGTGATGATAATACAAGAGAGTTATATAATTTTGATTTATATCAAAGATTACCTAAAAATATAAAAGAGCTAATCAAAAAATCATCTAATCGTAATAAGTTTTTAAATCTTTCTTGGTGCAGAAGTAAGTATGTTACAGGTAAAATTGTATCTAAAGCAGATAAAAAGGTTTCTTTTACTCAAATTAAAAGTTTTAGAAGTGCTTTAGCTTTAATTACCGGTCATAATAAAGAATTAAAATAGTATTCCCATAATTATATATTTTCGCATAGGATAAACTAGAAAGGAAATGTATATTTATGTTTAATAAAAGATGCTATGAAAGTGAAGAAAAAATATCTGATCAAATGATGGAAATGCCTATGAGTGGCACAGGATGTGCTCCAATTATGGAGGCACCTTGTGAAAGAGTTTGTCATAGAGAAATATGCCATAATGTTGAACATATTCAACCAATTAATACAAGAATTATAAATCATCATATTTATCATCATACTTATAAACCTTGCTATACATGCTGTGAGGAAGATGAAGTGTGTGATGTCTATGATCAAAATCCATGTTGTCGTTAAATTGTAAAATAATTGTATAATTTTACTTGGCTTTATGTATTAATATGATTTTCTTTGATATATTAGTATCATAGAGGAGTGATAAAATGATTTATCCGTCAATAGATAAAATATTAAAAAGTGTTGATTCAAAATATTCTCTAGTTCATATTATTGCTAAAAGAGCTAAACAAATGCAAGAAACTAATCATTATCAACTACCATTAAATGAATATAAGAATAAGAAGGAATTAGGACGTGCATTAGAAGAATTAGAAAAAGGTTTAATTAAAGTAACTGATTAAATCTTTTTTTATGTTATACTATATATAAGTGAGGTGACTGATGTGATAAAACTAGAAATACATGAAAGTTTGATTGAATATATTAGGGAATTAACTCAAAAGCCCCAATTAGACTATATGGATTTTGGAGATCAAGAAATTGCTAAACAAGTAAATTCTTTGTATGAAGATTGTAGATATTTAACAAATAGCTTAAGATTTTTTAAATTTGCTGTTTATAATATAGTTGGTATGTATTATCCTTTAGCTAAAATAGATATTGGAGATACTAGAAAAATAATGGGTAAGTTACTTGAAGATAAAGAATTTCGAAAAAAATTATTTTCATATCAGCCTAAATCAGAATTTTTTTCTGTAGTAAAGGATTTATTGGAGCCATACTTAAGATTAAAGAACTTTATTGAAAGCCGAAA
>CACXEC010000100.1 GCA_902766545.1 uncultured Erysipelotrichaceae bacterium
CATTTAATGTAGAGGAAAGTCCATGCTCGCAAAGTCTGAGATGACTTTAGTGTTCACGCTAAGGGAAAAAATAACCTTAGGTAGCTATGCTAACGGCTTTGAAATAACCTTAAATGGTTAAAGTAGATATAAAAGTGCCAAAGAGACGAGCTTTTCTGGAAACGGAAAAGGTGGAACGAGGTAAACCCCGTGAGCGAGAAACCCAAATTATGGTAGGGGAGTTTTTTAAAGCAAAATGAAGCTTTAAAAGATGCTATTAAGCAAGATAAATGTTTGCCACCGCAAGGTACAAAACATGGCTTATTTGATATTGTTTTTTTTTATTAAGGGAGTGAAGTCACATAAATGAGGTTAGTGAACTTTTAAAGAATACCAGAGAATCTTCTGGGGTATCTTTAGAAGAGGTAAGTAAAGACATTGATATTCCTGTTCTTATATTAAATCAAATTGAAGACGGGAGTATGGGAGCTTTTAAAGATATTTTTGAACTTAAAAAATACCTAAATGAATATTCAAAATATCTTGGGTTAAATCCTGATGAAATAATTGATAATTTTAATGAATATATGTTTGAAAAAACATCAAAAATACCACTTGAAAAAATTGAAAAAGCAGCTAAGGATACCATGGAAATTGAAGCTAATGATACAAGAATTGCTTCGCCATATACTAAAAGTGCTCCTAAAAGCAAGACAGCAGAATTTATTATAACTTTAATTATAGTCGCTATTTTAGCTATATTAGCTGTCATATGGAGCATTAAACAAATTACTATTGGAAATACAACAACTAATATATTGGATTATTTTACAAAATAGGAGGATTTATGAATTTACCAAATAAAATTACAATAGGACGAATTATATTATCAATTATTATATTAGTATTAATGATTTTTCCTTTTTATAATATTGGATATACTTTTCCTAAGTACTTAGTGATGGGAAGAGTACTTTTAGATCTAAAATATGTTATTTGCGGAGTATTATTTATAATTGCATCGGTATCTGATTTTTTTGACGGACGTATAGCTAGAAAAAGAAATTTAGTTACTGATTTTGGTAAAGTTATGGATGCTATAGCAGATAAAATATTAGTAAATGGTGTACTTATTATCTTTGCTGCTGATGGTGTTATTCCAGTTGTTATTCCTGTTATTATTATAACAAGAGATACAATAGTGGATTGCATAAAAATGATTGCTGGCTCAAAAGGTAAAGTTGTAGCAGCAAGTATCAGTGGTAAAATTAAAACTGTATGTATGATGTTTGGTATTTCATTTATATTCTTTGCTAATTTACCGTTTGAACTAATTAATTTTAGTCTTGGTTATTATCTAGTTATAATAGCTACTTTATTATCTATATATTCTGGAGTTCAATATTTTCTAGTTAATAAAGAGTTTATATGTTCTAAAATGTAATTAATATTACATTTTTTATTTTTTGAAAATTTAATTTTTTGACGAACAAATATTCGCAAAAAAGTATTGACATTTTAAAAGCCATATATTAAAATTAAAATGTAAAAGAAAGAAATAGGTGAACACAAAATATGAAATCAGTAGACACAAAAGATAAAGATAAAGCTTTAGAACAAGTACTTGCCGATATTGAAAAACAATTTGGAAAAGGCGCAATTATGAAACTTGGAAGTAGTGAACATATGGAAGTTGAAGTAACTCCATCTGGATCACTAAGTTTAGATATAGCTCTTGGAGTAGGAGGTTTTCCTAAGGGAAGAATAATTGAAATATATGGACCAGAATCATCAGGAAAGACAACAATAGCTCTTCAAGCAATTGCGGAAGCCCAAAAAGCTGGTGGAAGAGCAGCTTTTATTGATGCAGAACATGCACTAGATCCAGTTTATGCACAAAAATTGGGTGTAAATATTAATGAACTTTTATTAAGTCAACCAAGTACTGGGGAAGAAGCTCTTGAAATATGTGAAGCATTAGTTAGAAGTGAAGCCATAAATATTATTGTAATTGACTCAGTAGCAGCTTTAGTTCCCCAAGCCGAAATTGAAGGTGAAATGGGAGACTCACACGTTGGACTTCAAGCTAGACTTATGAGTCAAGCATTAAGAAAACTTTCGGGAACTATTAATAAAACCAAAACAACAGCTATATTTATCAATCAGTTAAGGGAGAAGGTCGGAGTATTATTTGGAAACCCTGAAACGACGCCAGGAGGAAGAGCTTTAAAGTTCTATGCAACCATTAGATTAGATATTCGTCGTGGCGAACAAATTAAAATGGGTGATAATGTTACGGGAAATAAAACAAATATTAAAGTAGTAAAGAATAAAGTAGCACCTCCATTTAAAACTGCCACAGTTGATATTATGTATGGTGAAGGAGTTTCTCGTACGGGTGAAATAGTAGATTTAGCTACTCAAAATAATATTATTGAAAAATCAGGTGCTTGGTTTAGCTATAATGGTGAAAAAATTGGACAGGGTAGAGAAAATGTTAAACAATATCTAAAAGATAATCCTACTCTTTTAGAAGAAATCGAAGATAAAGTTAGAGATGTTTATAATATATCATTAAAAAAAGACAAAAAGTCTAAAAAAGATGAATAATTAAGTCCTTAAAATATTGGGACTTTTTTCTTGATTATTTATCTAAAAAAAATTATAATAATTATATAGATATGTAAAAATTTCTATATAGAATATGGAGGAACATTATGGAATTTAATGCAGCTTCCATTTTAAGTCTTTTTATTGGATTAATAATAGGTGGCGGAGCAATATATGCAGTTATAACTCTAACTGGTGCCGGTGCCGGAAAAAAAGCAGAAAAAATAATTAATGATGCAAAAAAAGAAGCAGAAAAGTCTAAAAGAGATAGTATTATTGAACTTAAAGAAGAAACTTTTAAATTAAAACAAGAAGCAGATCGGGAAATTAAAGAAAGAAAAGCAGAAATTCAATCAAGTGAAGAACGTTTATTACAAAGGGAAAATTCCCTAGATAAACGTGAAGAAATGCTTCAAAATAGAGACAATTTACTAGAACAGAAAGATAAAAATTTAAGTTCTCTGCAAAAAAATATACAAGAAAAAGAACTAAAAATGGATGAACTTCTTAAAGAAGAAATGGAAAAGTTAGAGAATATTGCTAAATTCTCTAAAGAAAAAGCTCATGATATGATCATGGAAAGAGTTGAAAATACCATGAGTAAAGAAATTGCTGAATTTATCAAAGATAAAGAGGCAGAAGCAAAACTGGAAGTAGATAAAAAGGCTAAAAATTTACTTATTACATCAATGGAAAAGTATTCAAATGATGTAGCTACAATTCAAACAGTATCTACTATTGACTTACCTAATGATGAAATGAAGGGAAGATTAATAGGTAGAGAAGGAAGAAATATTCGTACAATTGAAGCCGTAACCGGAGTTGATTTAATTATTGATGATACTCCAGAAGCAATCGTTATATCATCTTTTGACCCATTTAGAAGAGAAATAGCAAAACAAACAATAGAAACACTAATAAAAGATGGACGCATCCATCCAACTAGAATTGAAGAAATATACGATAAAGTATGTAAAGACATGAATACTAGAGTTACTGAAATAGGTAATGAAGCAATCTATGAATTAGGACTTACTAAGGTAGATCCAGAATTAGTTAATCTAATTGGTAAACTTAACTTTAGAACTAGTTATGGTCAAAACGTTTTAAAACATTCAATTGAAGTAGGCCACTTATGTGGAATAATGGCTAGTGAATTAGGAGAAAATGTTAATATTGCTAAAAGAGCCGGACTTCTACATGATATTGGTAAATCAATAGATTTTGAAATGGAAGGCTCACACGTTCAAATCGGTTCTGACCTAGCTAAAAAATATAATGAAAGTGAAACAGTTATTAACGCAATCGAATCACATCATGGAGATTCTGAAGCTAAAAGTGTTATCGCCGTATTAGTACATATCGCTGATACCTTATCAGCTGCAAGACCAGGCGCAAGAAATGATTCACTAGAAAACTATATTAAACGACTAGAGGAACTAGAAACTATCGGAAATAGTTTTGAAGGCGTTGAAAAAAC
>CACXEC010000101.1 GCA_902766545.1 uncultured Erysipelotrichaceae bacterium
GCATTTCAATGTTCTAATGTTATGGGTAAAACATTTAATATGGCTCATCCATTCTTAGATGCTGAAAGTGCTGAATTACGTTTAAACTTTATTCATGATTCAATTAGTACTAATGGTATTAGTTGTGTTATTCGTAAAACACCTGCTAAAATTCGTTTAAATAAAGTTAAGCTTCTTGATGAAAAATATTGTACAATTCAAGTTCATGATTTTTTGATGAAATGTGTTGAAGGTCATACTAATATTATTGTATCTGGTGAAACTGGTTCTGGTAAAACTGAACTTGTTAAATATTTAGCTAGTCATACAAAAGAAAACGAAAAAATAATTACAATTGAAGATACTCTAGAGCTTCACCTTGATCGTATTTTTCCAAATAGAGATATAGTTGCTGTTAAAACTAATAATATTGCATCTTATTCGGATGTTTTAGTAACATGTATGCGTCAAAACCCAAAGTGGATTTTACTATCTGAGGTACGTTCAGCTGAAGCTGTTATGGCTGTTAGAAACTCAATTTCTTCTGGTCATAATATTTTATCTACTATTCATGCTGATAAAGCAGAAAGTATTCCAATGCGTATGTATTCACTTTTAGAATCTAATCAAGATGTTAACCAATTTTTAGCAACAATTCATAGATATGTTCAAATCGGTGTATGTGTTAAAGGGTATATGAGTAAGGCATTAGGTAGATTTCAACGTGAAATTATGGAAGTTTGTGAGTTTTATGTTGATGAAGATAATAATCCTTGTAGCAACGTAATATATCGTAAAACTGTTGATGGAAAGATTACAATGAAAAATCCAACTAAATATTTACTTGAATATTTAGAGCTTCAAGGTGTAATACTTCCTAGAGATACTTTTAGATTAGGCTATGAAAATAATGGTAAAAAAGAAGATAAAGTAGAAGTTAATAATAATTAAAATATAGAAAGGAGCATTTATGGAAGTAGTAATATTTATATTAATAATGGTTTTTATTGTATTATATAGACGTAATACTGGTGATAATACATATAAGTATATAGCTGGTGAAGTGTCTAATGTTTATAATAAGTATGCTCCTTATACTTTTAAAACTGTAAGAGAAAAGTCTATAGAATTAGGTAAAGAATTTACAACTAGAGAATATTTTATGCAAGTTATTATATTTGGTGTTGCTGGTGCCGGTATTGCTTATTTATATTTTTATAATATTATTTGGGCAGCAGTTTATGCCATTGCGGCGATCGCTTTTATTCCTTACTTAGCATATCTTAGATGTCAAAGGATTTATAGTGAGTTTTTATTTGAACAGATCCAAGTTTATACAACAAATGTTATTATGGAATTTAATACTACTCAAAGTTTTGTTAAGGCTTTAGAAGGTGTAAGAGACTCTGGAGTATTAGAAAATCCCGTTCTTGCTGATGTTTCTAAAATGATAGAGATGAGTTATGCTAATGGTACTATTGAAGAAGCTATAGATTTCTTTAATAAAAAGTATCCATATTATATGGTTAAGAATATGCATCAATTATTTCTACAAATTACAAAAGAAGGTGCTAAGGATTCTGGAGAATCTTTAGAGAATATGCTTCTTGATATTGATATGCTTGTTGAAGGTGTATATCGTGATAAGATGGATAGAGCTAATTTCCATAAAAGATTTGTAACATTTGGTATGGCTTTATATCTTTTAGTTATGCTTACACAGTTTCTACTTGGTACAGAAAACTATATTCATATGTTAGATAGATGGTATGTTCAAGTTACTCTCCATTTAATTATATTTGTAAATTCTTACTTCTTGTTGAGTGGTGAGAAATACTACAATGAAGATACTGGAGGTGAATAGCTGATGTTCGTTGAAGTTATTATTCTAGGAATTATTTTATTTTTAGTTCTTCAATATAATGGAAGTATTAGTGTCAATAAATTTGTTCATGATAATCAAGATTTCTTTATGAAAATTAAAGAAAGTGATTACGATTTTTATACTAAAGCTAGGTATGGAGATTCTATTGATATTCAAAAATTATTTAATATAAGGCTTAGAAATGCAATGATTACTATTTTGGCAATGATTTTTGTTTTTATTGCTGATTTAACTTATGTAAATATTTTATTTGCTATTATTGCTGGATATGTTGTATATAAGATTCCTTATATTCAACTTAAGAAGTATTATAAATCACATTTACATAAAATTGATTTAATGCTTCCATATTATTTAAAAAATTTAGAGATTCTGGTACAACACTATACAGTTCCAGTAGCTTTAGGAAAATCAGTAGATGAAGCTCCAGAAATATTTAAATCTGGTTTATTGGAGCTTATTGAAAAGATTAATGCTGGTGATAGTACAATTGAACCATATATGGCTTTTGCAAGAGATTATCCGGTAAGAGATTCAATGAGAATGATGAGACTTTTATATCGTCTTAGTTTAGGTAGTCAAGAAAGAAAACAAGAACAGCTTATTACTTTTTCAAGAAATATTTCTAATTTACAACAAAAAGCTAGAGAATCTAGATATAAGGAAAGATTAGAAAAGATGGAAAATAAAACTATGGTTATGCTTGTTTCAACTGGTGTTGGGGTAATGGTACTATTAATTATTTCAATACTAATGTTATTTACTTCATCATAGTTTTATAAATTTTATTTTTGTTATTTAATCTTTAATAAAAATATGATAAGATATAAAAAGAAAATATAAGGAGGATGCAGATGGCACTTAATATTAAAAAAGCTTTATTTGGAGATGAAGAAGAAAAGCAAGATGAAACAGTAGAAGAAGAGTTTTATTCTGTTAGTGAAAAAAACTATAAGGAGGAAGAGAGTAAGTCTGGTAGTAAGATGATTCTTATCGAACCACGTGCTTATTCTGAAAGTCAAACTATTGCCGATCATTTAAAAAAACGTAATAGTGTAGTTGTTAATTTAAAAAGAGTAACTTCTGATCAAGCTAAAAGAATTATTGACTTTTTAACCGGATGTGTATATGCTATAGGTGGTGATTTGCAAAAACTTGGAAATGGAATTTATTTATGTACACCTAAAAATGTTAGTGTACAAGGTAAGATGACAGATCAAGAACAAATTGCTAAGAATAAACAAGAGGATGAAATAGAGTTTTAGTCAATCTTGAGGTGATAATATGGATAAGTTTAGTACTAGTTTTAAAGGGTACAATAAAAATGAAGTTAATGACTTTGTATCTTTATGTATTAAACGAGTTGAAGGCATGTTAAACGATTTAAAGGCTAAGGATTTAGAAATTGAAAATATTAAGAATGAACTTGCTAAATATAAAGATATGGAAGAAGCTTTAAATCGAGCAATTTTACTAGCAGAAGATTCTTCTAGTCAAATGAGAAAAATGGCTAAAGATGAGAGTGAAAGAATTATTAATGAAGCTAAAAGAAATGCTTCACGTATTGTTAATGAAGCTTTATTAGATGCTGAAAAAACTCAAATGGAAAATGCTCAACTAAAGAGAAATATTATTACATTTAAAAGAAGAATAAAATCTGTTTTAGAGAATCAACTAGAAATGGTTGATGATATAGATCATTTAGATATATAAAAAACCACTTTTGTGGTTTTATTTTGTTTTAATATTTAATTTTTTTAAATCTTCTGTAATATCTTCTTTTACAAATAATTCAATAGGAATATCTAATGCTCTAGAAAAGCAATATAAAACTGCTAAGCTAAAAGTTTGTTCGGTCTTACTACTTTCTATATTCCCAATTAAACCTTTAGAAAATGTTGTCATATCAGCAAGTTGTTCTTGAGTGATGCCACGATATTTTCGAAATAATTTAATTCTTTCAGATACATATTTATAAATATATCTGATATCTTCTTTATTATCCAACGGTACCACTTCCTTATATTTTCATTTTATCAATATAATATTTTAGATAACTTCAGCGAATAATGAGAAAAAAGTGCTATTTATATTTATAATTCGTGTTTATTTTTGATGAATTCTCTTAGAATTTTAGTCATTGCTCTTTTTTCGATTCGCGAAACGTAACTTCTGGATATTTTTAATTCCTTTGCAATTTCTTTTTGTGTTTGTTCTTTGTGATTAAATAGTCCATATCTTTTTGTAATTATTTCTTTTTCTCTTAATGATAATTTATCAATATATTTAAGTAATAGCTCGATGTTGGTTTGTAAATTGATTTCTTCATTTATATCTTTATCGTCACTTTTTAAAACATCAATTAGATTTATTTCATTTCCTTCTTTATCATAACCAATTGAATCATTTAAACTAACGTTATTTAAATGTTTTTTATTGCTTCTAAAGTGCATAAGTATTTCATTTTCGATACATCTTGCTGCATATGTTGTTAGCCTAGTATTTTTATCTTTTGTGTACGAATCTATTCCTTTGACTAGACCAATAGTTCCGATGCTAATTAAATCGTCAGGATCATAATTTTTAGTTTCATATTTTTTGACAATATGGGCTACTAAACGCAGGTTGTGTTCAATAAGCTTATTTCTGGCATCTTTATCTCCCATAAGCATTTTATTTATTGTTTCATCTTCTTCTTTTTTGCTAAGTGTTTCAGGAAATACAGTATTTGAATAAGAGCCTGTAAAAAATAATAAACTTTTTAATATTCCAATTAAAAATGTAATCATAAACCTCCTAAGTTAATTTTATGCACTTTTTATGTAGAGAGAACGTTCTTATTTCTTTTTTCTTTTAGTTAATTTTGATATAATAAAAATGGTGAAGTTTTATGCTTAATAATTTTGTTCCAGATATTTATCAAAAAAGTATTTATGAAATTAATTATAAAAAATTGAAGAAAAATGGTATTAAATGTTTAATATTTGATTTGGATAATACGATAACACCAATTAATATAAAAAAGCCTACTAAAAAATTAAAAGATTTATTCGAAGAACTTAAAGATATGAAATTTAAAGTGATTATTATTAGTAATAGTACCAAAAAAAGAGTTGAACCTTTTAAAGATTTATTAGGAGTAGATTCTGCCTATTTATCTTTAAAGCCTTTAAAAAGAAAATATTTAAAAGTTCTTAAAATTTATCGCTTTAAGCCGGATAAAATAGCTTGTATAGGAGATCAACTTCTTACTGATATTTGGGGAGCTAATCGGATGAATTTTGTAAGTATTTTAGTTAATCCAATTGGAACAACTGATTATGCTTTAACTAAAATTAATAGGATGATTGAACCTTTTATTTATAATAAATTATTAAAAAAAGAACTTCTTAAGAAAGGTGAATACTATGATTAAGATTTGTTATGGTTGTGGATCTAAATTACAGTTTGATGATAAAGATAAAGAAGGATATATTCCGAAAGATAAGATAGAAAATAGTACATATTGTCAGAGATGTTTTAGACTTATTCATTATGGAGAAAATAAGGATAGTATCACTCCTAAAAGCGTTAATTCTATTATTAATACAATAAATAAGAATGCAAAATATGTTTTGTTTTTAATAGATTTTATTACTCTTGATAGTAATATTTTAAATGTTTTTAAAAAGATAAAAGTTCCAAAATGTTTAGTGATTAGTAAGTGTGATATTATTCCAAATAGTATAAGGTTTGAAGCTATTGTTCAATCTTTAAGAGTTATTTATGGAATAACTAGTGATATTAGATTTATTAGTAGTTATGATAATTTGGGTATAAACTCGTTATTAAAATTTTTGGAAGAAAAAACTAATGAATGTTATATTATTGGAGAATCTAATTCTGGTAAAAGTACTTTAATAAATAAAATGATTGATTATGCGGGTTCTAAGTTAAATAAAATAACAACCAGTTATAATTTAAATACTACATTAGACTTTATAAGGTTAAACTTAAGTAATAAATTAACTATAATTGATTCACCTGGATTTGTTATTAGTGATAGATTAGAGTTAAATTTTTTAAATAAAAATACTATTAAAGAAGGTATCAACCCAAAAGTATATCAAATGAAAGATGGAGAAACTCTTTCGGTTAATGATTTTTTCTTAAAATTTGAAAATAAATGTAATGTTACTCTCTATATGTCGAATTGTATTAGTGTAAAAAAATATTATAAAGATATTAATTTTTCTTATGATTTAAATTTAGATGATAATACAGATTTAATTATTAAAGGTTTAGGTTTTATTAATATTAAAAATAAAACTAAAATTAGAGTATTCAATATAAATAATAATTATTTAGAGGTAAGAAAAAGTATATTTGGAGGGTCTTATGAATAAGATTCAAGTTATGGATGAAGACTTGTCCAATAAAATAGCGGCTGGAGAAGTTGTAGAGCGAATAGCTAATGTTGTTAAGGAACTTGTTGAAAATTCAATTGATGCAGATGCTAAACATATAGAAATAGAATTAATTGATTCAGGTCTTAAAGGGATTAAAGTAATAGATGATGGTTTTGGAATGAATAAGGTTGATGCGATAAATTCATTTCAAAGACATGCTACTAGTAAAATTAAAAGGGTAGAAGATTTATTTTTTATTAATACTTTAGGTTTTCGTGGTGAAGCACTTCCTTCAATTGCTAGTGTATCTAAGGTTTTAATGAAAACAAGTGATGGAACAGAAGGCTCTTTAATTGAAATTCATGGTGGTAAACTAATAAAAAATGAAGATAGTGATTTAAGAAAAGGCACTATTATAACTGTAAGTGATTTATTTTATAATACTCCTGCTAGATTTAAGTATTTAAAAAGTGAACAAACTGAACTTGCTAATACTGTTAGTTTTATGGAAAGGCTAGCTTTATCGCATGCAAATATTTCTTTTACTTTATCTAATAATGGAAATGTTATTATAAAGACAAGTGGAAGTGGAAATTTACTTAAAACTATTCATGAAATATATGGTACTGAAATTAGTAAGAATATGCTTGAAATAAGAAGTAGTAATGATGATTATGATTTATTTGGATATGTTTGTAAACCTTCAATATTAAAGTCTAATCGAAATTATATGATTACGATTGTAAATGGTAGAGTAGTTAAGAATAATGAATTAAATAGGGTTATTAATGATGCTTATCATAAATATAAACCAGATATTAAATATCCTGTTGTTATTTTAGAAATTAATACTGATCCCACTTTAATAGATGTTAATATTCATCCAACTAAACAAGATATTAAATTTAGTAAAATAGATGCCTTAAAAGAACTTGTTTTAACTACTATTAAAGATGCTTTATATAAATCTTTATTGATACCTAAAGTGGAAGTAAAGATTAAAGAAGAAGGTTTAAACGACATTCCTATAAAGAAGGAATATGAGATAATTGAACCATCTTTAATGATTAATGAAGATTTAACTAGTTATAATCATAATGAAGATATAGTTCAGGAATCATTTGATTTTAAAGTTGATGATAAAAATGAAGAGGTTAAAGCTTTAGAACTATACCCTTGTGGATGGGTTTTAGGTACTTATATTGTAGCGCAAGATGAAGACAATATGTACTTAATAGATCAGCATGCTGCTGAAGAAAGATATAATTATGAGCATGTTTTAAAGAGCTTAAAAGAAGAAAAAAAGAATATTATTGATATGTTAATTCCTGTTAGTATTGAACTATCTCCAAGTGATTATTTAAAGTTTAAAGAGTATAGAATAATACTAGAAAATATGGGCTTTAATATTGAAGAATTTGGTCTTAATACAATTGTTATAAAATCTCATCCTACTTGGCTTACTAGTGGATACCATGATGTGGATATTAGAGGGCTTATTGAAGAGGTACTTGAGTATCCTAAAGATTTTAGTGAAATAAAATTTAGAGATCATTTTGCTGCAACTGTTGCTTGTAAAATGAGTGTTAAAGCAAATGAAAGTATTACTATGGAGCAAGCTAAAGCTATATTAGATAAATTGGTTACTTGTGATAATCCATATAACTGTGCTCATGGAAGACCAGCTATTATTTCATATAGTAAATATGAACTTGATAAGATGTTTAAGAGAGTAATGAACTAATGAAAAAAGCAGGGGAAATATTTGGTTTATTAGGAGAACTATTAGATTATTATGAATACTATCTAATGAAACATGAACAAGCAAGTTTAAATATTATTATAGAAGATGATGCTATTAGTTTTTATTTATCATCAAATAATTTAGATGATGAAATAGTCATTCATTTTGATAAAAAAGATGAAGATACTTTTGCGTATTTAGCTATTAAAATAATTATAAAACTATTTGGACATGTAGTTATGCACTTAGATGATAATATTCTTTATAATAATGTTCATAAGAAAAATGTTAAAATAATATTGCTAAGTGATAAAATAAGAAAAATAGTAGAGGGATTCATTAGAATTCAAAATGATGAATTTATTAATGATGATTTATCTGAGGTTAGATTTTTAACTAAAAAAGCAAATAAACTATATTCAGAAAAGTTTGCATTAGAATTAAAAAGAAGAATTGATTTAAGTAAAGAATTATTAAAAAAGGATGGATAACATGATTGTAGTTGTTGTAGGACCAACTGGAGTTGGTAAAACTAAAATGTCTATTGAACTTGCTAAAAAATATAATGCTATTGTAGTTAATGCGGATTCTATGCAAGTATATAAAGATTTAAACATTGGAACTGCCAAAGTTACAGAAGAAGAAAAAGATGGGATTCCTCATTTATTATTCGATATTGTAGAGCCAACTGATATGTATACAGTCTATGATTATCAAAAAGATTTAAGAAAAGTTTTAGAAGATTATAAAAACAGAAATATTATTTTAGTTGGAGGAACTGGGCTTTATATTAAAGCAGGTCTTTATGATTATGAATTTAGTGAAGAAAATACTAATAATAATTATGATGATTTAACTAATGAAGAATTATATGAATTAGTTAAAGAAAAAGATAATACTTTAGATATTCATATGAATAATCGTAAAAGATTAATAAGAGCTTTAAATAGAGAAAAAACATCTAATAAAGGTGATAATTTACTTTATAATGCAATCTTTATTGGACTTACAACTGATAGAGAAACATTATATGATCGAATTAATAAA
>CACXEC010000102.1 GCA_902766545.1 uncultured Erysipelotrichaceae bacterium
AAACCAGATGAAATAGATGATTTAACATCATTTAAGATAGCTCGTGAAATGAAAGAAAAAATTGAATCAGAAATGCAATATCCTGGAACTATCAAAATAACCGTTATAAGAGAAACACGTGCTCAAGAAGAGGCTAGATAATTCTAGTCTTTTATTATATAATACAGTCTTAGGTGATTCATGTGTATATGTCTTTAGAAGAAATAATGGAATTATTAAGAATTAGGGGATTAAACTCTAAAAATAATAATCATATTATTACCGAATTAACTCCTGAAGAAAGAAAACTTATTTTAGACGGTACAGCAAATACTAAAATGGTAATTGAAAACTTTGATACAATAAAGTATGAATATTACTCACCTAAAGTACCTTTTTTACGAAATATTTTAATTGACTTAAGTGAGGTGCCGGTTAAGGAAATATTTAATTTAGTATTAGAAATGTTAGAAATAAAAGATAGGTTATTAACTTTAGAAGATTGGAAAAGTATTTTAAGATTTCGAGGATTATTGGCTAAATATGGTCAAGGTATTCAATTTATTTTTTACAATCCCGGATTTGTAAAACCAGAAGAACAGGCCTTAATAAATCAAATTTATACTTTAAGTGAATATTTATATTGTAGTAATTTTCTTTTATTAGATGGTGAAAGATTATCAACATATGCTGATTGCAAAGGGAGAATGCTAGATCCTAGAGAAGATTATCAAAAAATAATAATTACTAGGCATTAAAAAAGTATCAACTGTTTTGATACTTTTTATATTCATTTAAGAAATACTCATCTGTCATACCAGCAATATAGTCAATAGCTTTTCGCTCATTACTGGTGTTTTTTAAATACTCTTTACTCATGCCATTTAAATACTTTTTAAATATATCTTGGTTTTGATCTTCGTCGTTTAAAAATTTTAAATATTTATCAAATAAAAATTCAAACATATGCTCATAATCTCGAACTAGGTTTTGGGAATGCGCTTTAGCATAAATATTCTTATAATTAAATTTTTTTAATTCACTTATTGCTTCAAAAACCGAATCACTTACGGATATATATGATTTATTAGTACTATTTTTAATTATATCTAAAATAATATTATTAACTATTTCACGATTAGTACTACCTAATACTTTGGTGATTTTTTCTGGGATATCGTCTTTATCTATGATTCCTAATTTCATTGCATCTTCAATATCTCTTCCTAAGTATCCTATCATATCAGATACTCTAACTACACAACCTTCTAAAGTCATTGGAATAAGGGTTTTAATATATTTTTCATCTTTATAACACTTATCATAATCAACTAGGAAATCATCAACTGTTTTTTTCTTAGGCGCATATTTTTTTAATTCTAATTCACCATTATGACAAAGAATGCCATCAAGTGTTTGAACTGTTAAGTTACATCCCAAGCCATTGTTTTCTAAGGTCATAAGTTCTCTAACGCTTTGCACGTTATGATTAAAAAATCCCTCATTATGATCTAAAGAAATATTATTTAAAATTCTTTCACCTTCATGACCAAATGGAACATGGCCAAGATCGTGCCCTAAACTAATTGCTTCGATTAAGTCCTCGTTTAAAGATAGGGCTCTTCCAATAGTCCTAGCGATTTTAGAAACTAGCTGAACATGAACCATTCTAGTAGATATATTATCATTATCTGATAGCGTAAAAACTTGAGTTTTTCCCATATACCTAGTGTATGAAGATGAGTGAATAATACGATCTGCATCTCTAAAATAATTAGGTCTTATATCAGGAATATATTCATTTAGTCTTATAGCATCTTTATCAAATGCTGCATATTTACTATATAAAGTTTCATATTTTAACATTTTCTCTTTAACTTCCATTGTTTACTCCTTTAAATACCTTTCGATAATAATCTGTTTCTAAAATATTTTTAGATATAACAAATTTATTATAAACAGTATTATTGATATTTTTAACATAATCGGGATCTTTGTTTTCTTTGAATGAAATATATTTTTTAGTCGCAGCATTGTATTTACCATATTCACTAATCCATGAACGATCACTAAAAATTACTAACCCTTCAGTATTGGATAAAATATCTTTTCCTATTATTAATCTTGAATCATATTCAATTCCAAATAGATTTAATATAGTAGGTAAAATGTCTAAACTCATCGCATATTTATTAAATTCTTTATACTCCAATTTATTATTCCAAATTATTAAATTATTTTTATGAATATCAAATTTTTCATCTTCAATATTTACAACTTCATTCATTTGTGATGCGGTTAATCCATAAGGATAGTGATCTGCAGATATTACAATTACAGTATCATCTAAAATTCCTTTTTCATCTAACTTATTAATTAAATTTTCTAAAGCTTTATCTAACTCTATATGTGTTGCAATATATGCTTTTATAGCTTCACTGTATGGTAAATTGGCAACCTCTTTACGATGCCTATAAGCCATATTATTTCCCATAAAATTATATTCTAAATGTCCGCTAATTGTCATGTAATAAGTTACAAATGGAGTTTTATCAGCATAATAATCAAATGTTGCATCTATCATTTCATTGTCACTTTGAGGCCATGGTTTACAATTCATCATCTTTTCTAATCCGTTACCACACCCAATATAAGTGTATCCCATATTAGGATGCGATAAGTTACGATCATAATATTTATATCTTCCATTATGAAAAGCATAAGTAGTATAACCAAGTGGTTTTAAAACATTACCGTATGCATAAGGTAATAAATTATTTCTAGAAGTATAAAATGACCATACGCCTTCTTTTGGTAAAATGCCATTAAGAGTTACATATTCACCATCTGAAGTACTAACATAGTATAATGGTGTATAAAAGTTTGTAAAATGAAATCCTTCATGTGTAAGTTTATATAAAGTAGGAGTAAGTTCTTTATTAATAGCAACAGGGGAAAAAGCTTCCGCTACAATTGCAATTAAATTTTTTCCTTTAAACATTCCTGTATATTCATTCTTTTCACTTGCATCTTCATTATTCATATATAAATGAATATCTTTAATAACTTTATTTTTTTCTTCATTAGCTAAGGATTCAAAATCAATATCTAATTTATTATATTCGATAACTTTTTGTGTTGGATTTGGTTTTGTTTTATCTTTAGTCATAATTTCAGCCGATTCTTCAAAGTTAGTAAATATTCGTTCTAAATCTAAACGCATAGTAGTAAGTATGCCAAAAATTTGTGCACTTGAATTAGGTACGTGCTTATAATAATATAAATTATTAGCTGAATAAATCTCATCTTTATCTAAATTTAAACTTAAGACAGATATAATAAATGCTATTGTAAATACTCCTGATTTAATTAATATGTTTTTCCATTTTAATCCTTGAGTAGGTATTTTTTTATTAAATATTATTAATAATGGTACAGGTATAAAAAATAATAAAATAAATATAAAATTCGTTTTAAATACTCTCCAAATTGCATCAAAGAAACCTAATACTTGTCCTCCATGAATATATGAATAAATACTTATAATATTATCGTAAAATTGAAAGTTTATATATTGAGATATAAACACTATTGATAATAATGTCATAATGATAATAAATAGCCATTTATTAACACTTTTACCAAATAAAGAGGTTATTAAATCAACAAAAATACTAAACACAAGACTAAATAGTATAATGAAAAATAATTCTTTGATATTAAAACTTTTAAATATTAAAATATGATATAAAAGTTCAAAATAAATAATAGTTCCAAACGAAATAAAAAGTTTTTTTATATATTCTTTCATAATACCACCTAATATAAATTATAACATAATAAAAATATATTTAAATAATATTTTAATAAGAAAAAAGATGCTTTTTAGCATCATTTTTCTAATGTATTAATTAGTAAATAAATAATAAAAGATATAAACATAATTAGAATGATACCACTTATAACTAGATTTAAATTAAATACTTGAGTTCCATATAATATTAAATATCCAATACCAGCTTTACTAACTAAGAATTCTCCCATAATAACTCCGATTAAGCTCATTGAAATATTTAATTTTAAACTAGATATTATAGTTTCTTTATTATGAGGAATAACTAAATGAAATAATATTTGCCATTTAGTTGCTTTAAACGTTTTAAACATTTTTATTTTATATTCATCAGTACTAATTAATCCATTATAAATAGATATTAAAGTTACAATTGTATTAATAAGTAAACTCATAACAATAATTGAAGAAGTGTTAGCGCCAAGCCAAATTATAAGCAGGGGACCTAGAGACACTTTTGGCAAACTATTAATAAGTGTTAAAAAAGGATCAAATATTTTTTTTAAAATAGGAATCATATAAAAAATAACAGCTAATATAAATCCAATTAAAAATCCTAATAAGAATGATATTATTATTTCTTTAAGCGTAATCCAAATATGATACAATAAATTATTATTTAAATATAAATCATATAGACATTTAATAATTTTTGATGGACTAGAAAATATAAAACTATTAATTATTTCTTTAGTACTTAAATACTCCCACATAAGTATAAAAGTTATAATAAGCGCTAATTGGATAAGTAAAACTATAAACTTATTTATTTTTATTTTTCTTAAATACTTTTTTTGATCTTGACTCATTTATCTAAATCACTCCAAACTAAATCGTAATAGTAATTAAATAATTCATCTTTTCGATTAAGTGAAGGAATGGTTTTATTTTTAAGCTTTATTTCATAACTATTTTTAATTATTGCAGGTCTTTTAGAAAGAACAACAACTTTATCACAAAAAGATATACATTCAGCAATGTCATGAGTAATTAGAATAGTTGTTACTTTCATTTTTTTTATTATAGCGTATATTTCATCTGTAATTGTTAATCTAGTTACATAATCTAAAGCTGATAGTGGTTCATCTAAAAAAATAATATCGGGTTTAATTGCTAGTGTTCTAATTAAAGCGACTCGTTGCTTCATACCTCCAGATAAATTATTGGGATATTCATATATGAAATTCTTTAGCCCAAAAGATTCTAAAAGATTTTTAACATAATTAATATTATCTTCATTATCTTTATGCATAAGTTTTAAACCAATACAAGCATTATCTAGAACGTTTAACCATGGTAAAAGTGCATCTGACTGAAGCATATATGCACTTACTATTTGCTTTTTTATGATTTGACCACTATAGTCTTTATCTATATCTGCTAATATATTCAAAAGTGTTGATTTTCCACAGCCTGAGGATCCTACAATACCAATTATTTCACCTTCATTTACATCTAATGATATATTTTTAATAGCTAATATTTCTCCGTTTAAAGTGTGATACTTTTTTTTAAGTTTTTTAATACTAAGAATATTATTCATTAATAATTAAATCCTGATATGACATATAGCTATCAATTAGATTATTATCAATTAACATATCTTCAAGATTAGTAAATAATTTTTCTGAAATAAATGAATTTATTAGCCATGAATCAGCAGATTTATATCGTTCGATTATAGTTTCTAAATCATTAATAGATGTATCAGGAAATAAATTGATAATAGTAGAAGCCAAATCCTTACTATTATTATCATTAGTATACTGAAGTCCTTTATTAATAGCATGTCTAAACCTTTTTATTAAATCTGGGTTATTTTCTATATAACTTTTTTTAGCATTAAAGGCTGTATATGGCACTTCACCTGAATATTTACCTATACTAGCCACTACATAACCATATCCTAGTTTTTCTAACTTTGTTGCATTAGGCTCAAATAGATTGACAAAGTCACCACTACCCGAAATAAAACTACTTGTCAAATTAGCAAAATCTACTGTATCATTAACATTAACATTTGTAATTTTTTCGTTTTTCAAAGCATTATAAAAATTAATTATTG
>CACXEC010000103.1 GCA_902766545.1 uncultured Erysipelotrichaceae bacterium
ATTTAAGGGGTGAAAAAATGGAAATAATAAACATGTCTTATCAAGAATTTTGTAAATTGAGACCATACCAATTAAATAGTACTATTAACCATACTGAAGCTAATTTTTTTCATGATCCAACTAATGAAAGAAGATTAATAAAAGCATATCAAAATGCTGATGATGAAGCATGGGCATTAAATAAATTAAAAGCACTTAGAAACTTAGTTCAGTTTACAAGTGAACATGATATACCCGAAATTCTAAGACCAGAGGGAATTATTTTAGTTAATAGAAAATTTAAAGCAAGTATTATTCCTTTACTGCCTGGCTATAATTCTTCTTTATTCTTATCTTCTAAAGAAACACCAACTAAAGTAAAAATTGAAATATTAAAACAAATTGGTACTATTCTAGAAAGAATTCATTTAGCCGATAAAAATGCGGCTTACGGTGATGTACATGCGGATAATTTTTTAGTTTCCGGAGTTAACTTGGAAAATAAGAAGGATATGTCTTCTATTAGAACTTTTGGTATTGATACAGAAAGTATGAAAATGTTTGATTCACCTGGTATAACTAACTTTTATCTTTTTAATAATCATAATATAAGTGGATTAGATAAATATCAGTCTAATTCTTTTGGAATAGTTAAAGCTGATTATAATTCAGATATTTTTTGCTTTATTATGATGATTTTAAGTGTTATTTCAAACTCCGATGAATTCTTTTTAATTGGATTAGATGAATTTAAAATGTATATTGATTATTTAGATAAATTAGGCTTTGATAGTAAATTACTAAGTTCTTTAGTGAGTATCTATGATAAAGATAAGGATAATATTAATCCATTACCTCATTTACATACTATTAAAAAAATACCTAAAAATGCATCACTTAGTTCATTTAGAATGCATTAATTTATTGACAACATATTATATAATATGTTAAAATCAATAAGAATTTTATGAAGGAGGAAAAACTTATGGCAAAAAATATATTAAAAGCTAAACCTTTATTTATTAAATTAAGTTCTCATGCAAATAATAAGACTAATAGCAAACAAAATCCTAACTTACAAACTTATAAAATTAATGGAGTTAAAGTTAGATTAACTGCTAGAGATGCTAGAACATTAAAGAAAGCTGCATAAACATCGTAAGATGTTTTTTTATTACAATAAAAAAGCTCAAAAGAGCTTTTTATGTTTGTGGAAACTTATTTTTCTTTTCTGTTATATAGTATCCAACTATTCCTGCAATTGTTAGAATTGAAAGTAATCCGATTTTTATTTCATTACCAGTATTTGGATTTTCAACAATATCTTTAGTTTTAGTAGTAGTTGGTTCTATTTTATTAAAATTTTTTATTCCATTTCGTAAATCCATTTTTAACTCAGAAATTAATCCATTAAAACTTGTAGTAATTACTGGTTCACTATTTTCAACACTAATAGTCTTATATTCTATTCCATCATTTGCAACTGTGGCGTTTTGATGTTCTTCTAACCAAGTATATACTTCGTCTAAATTATAAGATTTTACTGTAGAAAAAGATTCAATAGCAACGGGAAGAATAAATATTCCATCAATTTCTTTTCCAAAATCACTGGTAGCAGCCACATGCGAAACTATTCCATTTTGATAAGTAAACTTTGTTGTATTATTTATGTCATTACCTTCTTCATCTTTGCCGATGGTAGTAACCGTTAATGAATCATCAGTGTATGCGATATCCAAAGTATAATTAGCATTTTCTGCCCATGACTTTAAATTAGTATTGTTTTTAAATTTATCGACAAATGATTCCCATAACGGATCAGTTTGATCATAATTAGCATATTCAACTTCGTTAATTAACATGTTATTTTTTCCCATTACGATAGCCACATCATCAATATTACGATATAAACCATCTGCGTTTTCATAGATAGTATAAATAAAGTAGTATTTACCGTTTTCTATCGTTAAATTATTAAGTGCGTTATTACGTTCAGAATCTAAAAAAGAAAGATTAGTTCCGTTAGTATTCTTGGCATACTCTATTAAAGATGTATAGGCATCGCTTTGTTGTTTAGCAAATTTCCTAATAATACTATCATCATTAATTAAACCAATTTTAATATTTAATTTATGATTACCTAATTCACTGCCATATGGAAAATACGGAAATGAATTAATAGTATTGCTATTTCCAAATACATATGTATGA
>CACXEC010000104.1 GCA_902766545.1 uncultured Erysipelotrichaceae bacterium
ATTAACATTTTTTTCAACTGGATCTATTTTTTTTATTATGTTTTTCTCATTTTTATTAATTATTTTAACTAAATTATTAATATTATCTAGATAATTATCAGTAATAGATAAATCTAAAATAGCATCATCCATTATAAATCCAAAATCCATTGCATCTGAATTTAAATATATATTATAATCATTAATTGTACTAATTTTAGAATAATAGTTTAAATCATATTTAGTAATATAATATTTAATATTTAAAAGTACATTTGCAATTGGATTATTAAAGTAATAATTTGTATTGCAATCATCTATTGTTAGTATTCCCATAACATTTTTTAAATAATAATAAGACTTTTGATTTCTTACAGAAGTAAATAAATTTAAATCATTATAATTATGCAATAAACCATTATTTTTTATAGTTCTTTTTTCAAAAGATAATCTTTCAAAATTATTTAATCTTAAACTATTAACTATTTCCTGATTGTCATTATAGTTATTTATAAATTCACTATAGGTATTAGCATTTCCATTATTTCTAAAAATAATAAATGTATTTATTGATAATTCAATTAATAGTATTATCCAAATATACCTCTTTAGATAATTATTATTAGAAAAACAAAAATAGTAAACTATAAATAAAATGCTTATTCCTAAATAAATTGTTTTAGGTAATATGTTAACTTTATCTATTAAATTTCCCGAAGTAAAAAAACCGCTTATAATTAATACTAGCATTAAACTAAATACTATTATATTTTCTTTTATATTTAGTTTTTGATATGAAATATAGTTTTTAAAAGCCAAATATATTAAATAAAAATCAAATATGAATGCATATCTAACTGGATACCATATTGGCATTTGCATCATATGCCAAAAATAATCTAATAAGTTAAAACTCATTGAAATAACAAAAATAAGTATTATTCCAAAACTTAAAACCTTTTCTTTTAAACTAATATTTTTATTAAAAAATAATAACATTACATTAATAAATACAAGTATAGATGTATAGACATTTGGACCACCATATTCTAAATCTCCATTAGAATAAGAACCAAGAGTTAATTTATAAAAAATACTAATAAAGTCTAAATCAAATTTAAAGTAACTATTAGTATAATTTCCAATTAAATTTGCTTTTCCCTGCAATAATTCTAAGATAACCGGAAGCATTGCAAAACATGATATTAATCCAGCTAAAATAGAATATAATATATACTTAATTATTACTATTTTTTTAGGTTTATTAATAATCGACTTATATGTAAAATAAATAACAGAAAAAATACATATCATATATCCAATATAAAAGTTAGAAATAATTACTAGAGAAAGAAAAATAGTATAAATATAGTAATTATTTTCTTTAAATATTTTTTCAATTCCCATAATCACTATTGGAAGCAGAATAACACTATCAAACCACATGTAGTTAAGATAATACAAAAGATTATAACTTGAAAGACCATAACATAAACTAAAAATAATAATTTTTTTATCCTTGTTAAAATAAGATAAGAAAATACACATTGATAAACTAGCAAGACCTATTTTTAAAATAATAATAAAAGTATAAAAATCAATAATATTATTAGTTTTAAATAATAAGAACAATAGGTTAGAAATATTAAATGTATAATAAGCAAAACAAGCATATAGATTAAATCCTATTAATCCCTTAAAAGAATATAAAAAACTTTTTCCTGTTATAATAGAATTAATAAAACTATTTAAAAAACCTGGATGTTGCGTATATCCATCTTGCATTAATAAAATTTTATCTCCAAAAGGGTATATTTTACTTATTATCATAACAAACAACATTATTCCAATTGGTAAAAGAAATGCTAATAAATAGTTGCTATATTTTTTCATAAATTACCACCATTTTTATCATAACATAAATTTTTTTCATATTGATATTATTTATAATGTTTGATATAATTTTAAAAGAATAGAGTAGGAGGCTTAGTGTGAAAACATTAATAAAAGAAATAAATAATAAAATTAAACAAATAATTGCGGAATTAGAAGAAGATAGAGAAGCAATAAAGGCATCATTAAATGAAGCTCAGGAAAAGATAGAGCAAAAATTAGAAGAAGCACATACTTATAAAAAAGGTGTTAATGAATCTAAAGAACAAATTCGCGTTATAGAAGAAGAAATTGATTCGCTTGAAAATGATCTAAATGTTTTAAAAGAAAGATTTAGTAATAAAGAACTAAAAACAATTTTAGAAACGGGAAATAGAGAAATCAATGCTCAAATTGCTAATCGTCAAAAAGAAATAGCTAAACAAAGAGAAAAAATAAACGAACTTACAGAAAAAGCCCGTATGATTAAGGATTTATTAGAAAGTCTACAAAAAGATAAAGATAGTAAAAAGAAAAAGTTAAATAATTTAAATAGTGCATATGCTTATTATCAAAAAGAATTAACTAGAATAATTGAGTTTTCTGAGGCAAATCCTAATGAACTTCAAATTGAAGAATCAAATGAAGATGAAGATACTAGTGAAGATTTAGTTTTTGAAAAGGAACCAGAGGTAATAGATGATAAGCCAATCTTTGATGCAATATCTTCATTTGAAGATGAAGAAGAAATAGATGAAGAACCATTAGATACTTCAAAAGAGGATAATACAAGTGATTTAGAAGAAAAAGCAGCAGCAGACGAAGAAGATAATGATGATACTCCAAAAGAAGAAGATTTTAATCTATTTGAGTCTAATAATTTGGATGATATTGATCAAAGTCTAGATGATTTATTCAAAAAGGATAATACTGAACTTAATTTTAAAGATTTAAATGATACTATCGATAAAGAATATGAAAATATTTTTGGCAGTAGTGATGATATAAATATTCCGTTAGATACTGTTGAAGAAGAAAAAAATGATAAACAAGAAGAACCAGTTGAATCTGTTAATATCTTTGATAATGATGAATCTATCTCTCCATTTGAAGAAAATGTTGATGATTCACTAGTTTCAGAAGAAGAAAAAGAAAAAACTGAAGTTTCGGCTTTAAATGATATATCTACTGAAAAGTCAACAAATCATTTAGAATCAATGGATATGGAAGATCTAACATCTTTAGAATCACCTGACACATTTGAAAAAAGTGATGATGTAGAAGATTTCTTTAAAAATAATAACTTAGATTTTAATAACTTCTCTGAAGATGATAAACAAAAATTAAGAACAAACTTTAATCTAATGAATTATACCAAAACACTAGATATATTAAGAAAAAATAACATAAAATTAGATTACTTATACTCATCATCAAGCATTTTTGATATGAATCATAACGAACTTGAATATATAATTAGTAAGTTACTATTAGCAGGTCAAACTACTCAAAATATCAGTTATGTTTTAAATGCATTATCTCAAATAAATAGTATTGACTTACAAGATGTAATTGAAAGTTATGGAGATAAGATTAAAGATGCTAATATTACTGATTTAATTATTAAAGCAAAGCACTTAAAAGAATTAGGGGGAGGAAATAACTAATGGATTATTTAAAAAAATTAGAATTAACAGATGAAGAAATTAATTCCTTAAATACAAGTTTAAAGAAAAATGTTTTAGAGTCAATTGTTCTTTTCCCTGAAATAGTTATTGCTAATTATGAAATATTAAAAGGTATAGGTATTAAAAATTATAAAGAAATCTTTATCAGTCATGCACACATGTTTTTAATGAATCCAAATAAATTTCAAGCAATTTTTGAAAAATATGATCATGCCGATTTAATACGATGCTTAGAAAAAAATGGTGCTATTATAGAAAAACTATAAATAAAGTGTCTATTAACCGTTAAATAAAGAGAGAATACTTAAGTATATTCTCTTTTTTTGTTATAATTAATAAGATAGTAGGTGATTATATGCTTAAATATGTTAAATTTTTGATAGTATTTATGTTTTTAGCATGTTTAAGTGTTAATGCAGATACAACTTATATAAAAGGTCAAATTACTAAAAACACTTCAGGAGTAGCCGTTAGGGCATGTGCTTCTACCAATTGTAATTATCTCTTAAATGATACTGGAGGAAAAATTTCCATATCATATCCCGAATCATTTGAAATAATTGGTGAAGAAGGTAACTTTTATTTAATAAATTTACAATATACAGGTTTTTGGTATAAAGGATATATTTCTAAAGGTACTGATAGTAAAAGCTATGTAGATAAAGAGGAATACACTATTACAGATGACCTAATAAATGAATTTCAAACATTAGGTTTTAACGAAAGTTATGCTACAAAGCTGGCAATTTTAAAAACGATTCATCCAAATTGGAATTTTACTCCATTAAATTTGAATATTACATGGGATGAAGCTGTAAACGGTGAAACCAAATATATAAGTACTAATCTTATTGATAGTTCAAATACATCTTTAAGGAATACAGAAGATGGAGCATATGTTAATGGTGTATGGACAACGTTTGAAGGAGGGAGATGGTATTCGGCTAGTAAGCAAGTAGTAAAATACTATTTAGATCCAAGAAACTTTTTAAATGATGGCCATATATTTATGTTTGAAGTTTTATCATTTGATGCCAATACTCAAAATGAAGAAACAATTCAATCACTTTTAAACTCTTCATTTATGAAAGGTAATACTTTTTATTATAATGAAGCAAATGAAAAAATAGACATTAGCTATGCTAAAACTTTTCTAGATTCAGGTACTATTAACAATGTAAGTGCTATTAATTTAGTTGGAAGAGTTTTATTAGAACAAGGAGAAAATGGCTCAGCCCTATCAAGTGGAGATTATCCGGGATATGAAGGATATTATAACTTTTTTAACATAAATGCTACAGGTAAAACTAAAGAAGATGTCATAACAAAAGGACTTGCCTATGCTAAAAGGAAAGAATGGAATTCACCATATGCATCAATTATTGGCGGTGGAAAATTATTAAACGATTATACTTCAGTTGGACAAAATACTTTATATTTACAAA
>CACXEC010000105.1 GCA_902766545.1 uncultured Erysipelotrichaceae bacterium
GAGTAGATGGAAATGGAAACATCAAATTAGTATTATATAATTATAATAGTGATAAAACTAACATAACCAATCCATGCAACGTTACTGAGAGTAACTTAGCTTTCGCAAGAGACACAAGCGGAACAATAATAAGTACAGCTTTTAATCAAAGTCATACTTCAAATGCTTATGTAGGTTTTATGTATGGGACTTCTAGATCTAACACATATGATGCCGAACATGAAAATAAATTAGAGAATAAAAGTACAGCTTTAAAAGTATTGGAAACGTGGTATGAAAACAATATTCAAAAAGAGAATGATTTTGATTATTCTGATTTGTTAGCCGACGTGGTATGGTGTAATGATAAAAGTTTAGCTAAAACGCAATTGGCGGGATATACTGGATATAGCAATTTAGGATATAACACTGAGAAAACATGGTATGGCCCAAGTGAAAGATTAATATCAACAACAAGTCTTATTTCTCCTCCATTAAACGCAAATCCAACTTTCAAATGTTTAGATGCTAGCGGAAGCAATGCTGACTTATCAAGGTTTACGACTGCTGCCTCATCAGAAGGAAACAAAAAACTAACATATCCAATTGGTTTATTAACTGTAGATGAAATAGCATATGCTGGCGCAACCGTCAATAAAGGTAATCCTACATATTTAAAAAACAATGCTGGTAATGGTTCATGGTGGACTTTGTCGCCTTGTATGTTTCGTGATTATGATGCTTTTATGTGGTCTGCTAGTAGTGCTGGAAGCATCGAACCCTTAAACGATGTTGGTAGCAGTAATTACATTCGCCCATCAGTTTCTCTCAAATCTACAGTAACTATAGAAAGTGGTGGAACTGGTACTAGTGATAATCCATTTGTGGTTAGTGATAATTAATAAGAATAATATTTTTATAGTTTTTTAGGGGATAGTTATGCAATATTTTGAAAATAATAATAATTTAAAAAGTGAATTAAGAAAGATTAATTATAATTATAAGGATTATAATTTTTCTTTTTATAGTGATTTAGGGGTCTTTTCTAAAGATAAAATAGATGAGGGAAGTAAATTACTTGCTGAAACGTACTTCTTAAATGGGAATAAAAATATTAGTGTTTTAGATGTTGGGTGTGGTATTGGTTTTTTAGGTATTACGATAAGCAAAATAATGAATTGTAATGTAGATATGATAGACATTAATGATCGAGCTCTTCATCTGTCTAAAATGAATAATAAAGAAAATAAAACTGATTGCAATATTTTTAAAAGTAATATATATGAGTGCATTAATAAAAAATATGATTGTATTATTACCAATCCACCAATTAGAGCTGGTAAAAAAGTATATTTAACTATAATTAATGATTCTTTTAATCATTTAAACGAAAACGGTGAGTTATGGTTTGTAATGAGAACTAATCATGGTGTTAAAACGGTTATTAAAAACTTAAAAGAAAAATATCAAGTAGATGTTTTAAATAAATCGTTAGGCTTTTATGTAGTTAGGGTAGAAAAATAGATTTAATTAAGTATAAATCTATTTTTTTATAAAAAACAAAAAAGTACTTTTTACCATATTTTGTTATTGACAATCATACTATTTTTTTGATACAATTTTAAATTGGAACTGTCTTCCCATTTTTAGGGAGCAATTACGAAAAAAATATATTGTTTGGGGTGAAATTTAGTGGCATACAAAAAAGCAAAATTTGGTGACCATAGAGAAAGAATTACTTTCTCTAAAACAACTAACAACTTTGAACTTACAGATCTATTAGATATTCAAAAGAAATCATACGAGTGGTTTCTAGAAGAGGGTATAAAGGAAGTTTTTGATGACTTATTTCCTGTTGAGAGTTTCACCGGAAATATATCACTAGAGTTTGGTGATTATTCTTTTGATGAGCCTCGATATTCTATTAAAGAATCGAAGGAAAGAATGGTAACATATGCAGCACCATTAAAGGTTCAAGCAAGAGTATTCATTCATGAAACTGGTGAGGTAAAAGAGCAAGAAATATTCTTAGGCGATATGCCTTTAATGACTGAAGCAGGTACATTTATTATTAATGGTGTAGAAAGAGTTATTCAATCTCAGTTAGTAAGAAGCCCATCTATTTATTTTAAGAGGGAAATAGATAAGAATGGTCGTCCTGTTGTATCAGGTGAAATAATTCCTAACAAAGGTACTTGGTTAGAATTTGAATTAGATGCAAGAGACGTAATCTATGTTCGTATTGACCGTACTAGAAAAGTAACTATTACTACTTTACTTAGAGCATTAGGCTTATCATCAAATGAAGCTATAACTGAAGTGTTTGGAGATAACTACTTTATTAATAATACTATTGAAAAAGATAGTACCAAAAATACTGATGAAGCTTTAATTGAAATTTATGAAAAGTTAAAACCAGGAGAACCTGCTACTTTAGATAGTGCTAAAAACCAACTAATTGTTAGATTCTTTGATAAATTTAGATATGACCTAGCTAAAGTTGGTCGTTATAAATTTAATAAGAAATTAAATGTTTTAAATAGATTATTAGGTTGTACACTAGCAGAAGATATTAAATCTGGTAAAGAAGTAATTGCTAAAAAAGGCGAAGTTATTGATAAAAAGCGTTTAGAAGAATTACGTCCTTATTTCCAAGATGGAGTATGCACTAAAGAAGTAACTATAAATGAGGAATTAGATACTTATAATAAAGTTCAAGAAGTTTTAGTATATGATAAAAAAGATGATACTAAAACTGTTAAAATTATTGGTAATGATCAAACTATTGATAGTAAGAGATTAACTATTTCTGATGTATATGCTGCTGTAAGCTATTATTTAGATCTTTTACAAGGTATTGGTAATATTGATGAAATAGACCATTTAGGTAATCGTCGCGTAAGACAAGTAGGCGAACTTATTCAAACACAATTTAGAGTTGGTATGGCTCGTATGGAAAGAGTTATTCGTGAAAGAATGACCACTCAAGAAATTGAAAATGTAACACCAAAATCACTTGTTAATATTAGACCAGTTACTGCTGCTTTAAAAGAATTCTTTGGTTCATCTCAATTATCTAAATTCATGGATCAAATTAACCCA
>CACXEC010000106.1 GCA_902766545.1 uncultured Erysipelotrichaceae bacterium
TCACGTTGAAATAAAGTTTGATAATTATCCTAAAAAAGCATGGTGCATTGACGGTGAAAAATTAAATAGGGCGGTATTAAAATATGATATTTCTACTATTAGGAATGTTAAAATAATGATGCCAAGTAAAAATATTGAAAAAAATTTCGTAAATAAAAAGGATTATCATATTTAATCCTTTTTTAATTTACAATAGGCAATCAATCCTAAAAGAGAAGAAACACTTAAAACTAAACTTAATTTTAAATATGGAATTTCATACTTAAGTTCAATTGAATGTTTACCAGATGGAGCATCAAAAGCCAAAAGAGAATTAGCTAAATTTATAGTTGGAACCTTTTCTCCATCAATATATACTTTCCAACCAATATCATATGGAATTGAAGTATATATAGTAAGATCTTCAGAAAAATTATAACTAGCTTTAATAGTGTCTTCCTTAAAGCTGGAAATATCAACCTTGTTAGCATATAACTGATTATATACCATATCATATTTTTCATTATTTAATTCGTACAAAGAAAACTCATCATTGTAATAATTATTATATCCAATGTAGAATGAAAAGCTATCATCTATATTGTTGCATATTATAAATTGTTCATTATAAGCATTGTAATTATATATATTGACTAAATCTAAATTATCAACATATGAGTAATCGTCATTTAAATAATATATGCTGTTGCCTAGTAGTGCAAAATCTATATCATAACTATCAAAATATAAATATAGACCGTTAACATTTTTAATATCATATCTAACTATTGTTTTATTATTATCTGAATACACAATATCTTTTGTGTACTTAACTGGATTTAAAACATTAATAATACCGGTAGATTTATAAATAAAATCATTTTGATTTTTAAATGGATTAGAAAAATTATTGTGCCATTTTTTGACATTAGAATTTACTCCATACATTAAACCTATATTATTATTAAACATATATGCTTTTGTATCTTCGTTTTCAAATACAAGAGAATAATAATTTTCCTGTATTGGTTCACCAATAATATACTTTAAATTAAACATTATATTATAAATAGGAGTATTTTCTTTATAATAGAAACTGTTAATCTCATTTCCAGGCATTCCTAAATTGTGCTGTAATGTAGCCATATTTTCATATTCCATAGAACTAAAAGTAACTTGACCATTATATCCATACCAAGATGGATCATTAAATGTAAGCAAATTTTTTCTTTCAATGCGATACATACTTTTATCAATCATATTTAAATAGTTAATAGCTAGTTTTGTAGAATCATAATCGCTATAAAAGCCTTCTAGATCTTGGTCTATATCCCAATTATGATTTATTCCAATAATACACTCTAAACACACAGTTATTATTAAAAATATAAAGGAGTACCTACGCCATTTATTAAAATAAATATATATTAAATAACATAAGTAAAAAATTGAAATAAGTATATAATTCATAATTAACATATCAGTACTAATATTAACAAAATTTGTTACTTTCATTAAAGTGATAAATATTAGCATTACTACATATAAAATATGAATATACATTTTTTTAATACTTTTTAAGTTAATTATCCCATATGATGAAACTAATATCAAAACAAAGCTATAAATAAATGAATAACGATACGGCAAGTCATTTGGGACATGAAAGGCATGCCAAATATAATCTATAGGTGCTATAATAAAACTTAATGCTAAAAAAACTATTAGTAAAATATAACTAATTTTAATTTTATAATTAATCTTTGGTGCAATAACAAATATAATAAAAAGTGTAATACAAATAATTCCACAAGATATATTTGGAGCACAGGTTATACCAGACTTTAATACTGTACTGCCTACGCCACTAAAGTGATTAAAAATAAACTCTTTGAATGTATATGCGTAATATTGTGATGATGGCCATGTATCTCCTGTTGCGCTAATCTCTTTTAAAGCAAAATACAAAGGAATTAAAAATATAGCACATAATCCTCCAGAAATTAATGAAGAAATAGAAAAATCAAAAAGTTTTTTACCAATAGTTTTAAAATTAAATTTTTTAGTCGAAATAAATAAATAGATTATAAAATATAGAATGCTAAAAATACATATCATATAAGCAATAAAATAATTTGCGAATAACATAAGTGCTAAGCTAATTATGTAGAGTAGAACATTTCTCTCATCTATTAATTTTTCGATTCCAAGAACAATAAGTGGAAGTAATACCATACCATCTAACCACATAATATTCCAATAATAAGCGGTAAAGTAAGCACTAAAAGCGTATAATATTGATAAAGCAATTAAGCTGTAATGCTTGCCAAATTTTTTGTTTAATAATAATAACATAGTGATAGAAGAAGCTACTGCTTTTGCTCCAATTATAAATGAATAAGACATTAGTAAATTTGATCTATTAAAAATAAACATAATTAGATTAAAAGGGCTTGATAGGTAATTAAAAAAGTTTCGAAAAAATGGTAAACCCATACCCATATTAAAGGAATATATTAAAGACATGCCATGTTTAACACGATCATATAATTCTCCAAGCATGGGGCCATATTGATGGAAAAAATCAATAGCAAGTAAAGAGTTTTTACCAAATGGTGCAACATCTTGTAAATAAAAAATTATTCCAATAACAGCAATTGAGCTGAATATCGTTATCAATAAATAATCCCATCGTTTTAAAAAGTTTTTCATAATACATCACCATATATATAAAATTATAACAGCTAAGTTATCAAAATTATATATTTTTGTTGCAAAAATTCCATAAATGTTGTATTATTTGATGAGTTTTGAAAGAAGTGGGTTATAATGGAAAAAATTATAAATATAGCAGTTGTTGCGCATGTAGATGCTGGAAAAAGTACACTAGTAGATGCATTACTTGAGCAAAATGGTGCTTTCAGTGAAAGAGAAGAACCTGTTGAATGTGTAATGGATTCGAATGACATCGAAAGAGAAAGAGGAATTACAATTTATTCAAAAAACTGCGCTATAAGATATAAGGATTATAAAATTAATATAGTTGATACGCCAGGACATGCAGATTTTTCATCTGAAGTAGAACGTGTAATTAAAACAGTTGATACCGTTATATTACTTGTTGATTCAGCGGAAGGACCTATGCCACAAACAAGATTTGTATTAAAGAAAGCTTTAGAACATAACTTAAGACCAATTTTGTTTATTAATAAAATTGATAAAAAAGATGCTAGACCAGAAGAAGTAGTCAATATGACTTTTGACTTATTCTGCGAATTAAATGCTACTAATGAACAATTAGACTTTCCAATAATATATGGAACTGCAAGAGATGGCATTGCCAAATATTCTTTAGATGAAGAAAGTAACTCTATTGAGCCATTACTTGAAACAATTTTAAAACAATGTAAACCATTTGAAGGATCTGAAAATGATAATTTACAGTTGCAAATATCAAATTTAGGTTATGACGAATATATTGGAAGACTTGGTGTAGGTAGAATTACAAAAGGAAAAATTAAATCAGGAGAAACTGTAACTTTAGTAAAAAATGATGGTAAAGTAGAAACATTCAAGATAAGCAAATTATTTGTTAATGAGGGAATAAAAAGAGTTGAAAAAGCAGAAGCTTATTACGGAGATATTGTAACTATTGCTGGATGTTCTGATATTTCAATTGGAGATACAATTTGTGAACTAAACATTATTGACCCCCTACCACCAATTGAAATTGAAAAACCTACTTTAAGTATGAACTTTTTAGTTAATAATGGTCCATTTGCCGGACAAAGTGGTAAGTTCCTAACTACTAGGCATATAAAGGAAAGATTAGAAAGAGAATTAGAGACTAATGTAGGATTAGAAGTTGAAGAATTACCTGGATCTGATGGATTTAAAGTAAGTGGCCGAGGAGAATTACATCTATCAATTCTTTTAGAAAATATGCGAAGAGAAGGTTATGAACTTTGCGTAAGTAAACCTGAAGTATTATTTAAAGAAATAGATGGAAATAAATGTGAGCCATATGAAATTGTTATTGTAAATACCCCTAATGATTATGCAAGTACAGTAATAAATGCTTTACAAGAAAGAAAAGCACTGCTTTTAAAAATGGAAACTGAGGATAACTATACTCACTTAGAATTTGAAGCACCAACAAGAGGATTGATTGGATACCGAAGTGCATTTATAACGGATACTAAAGGTGAAGGAATTATGGTCAGAAGCTTTAAAGGATATAATTCTTATGCTGGACCTATACAAGCTAGAAAAAATGGTGTACTTGTTAGTATGGAAACAGGAAAAAGTTTAGGTTATTCATTATTCAACTTACAAGATAGAGGAACATTAATTATCGGACCTGCTACAGATGTTTATATTGGAATGATAGTAGGTATTCATAATAGAGATAATGACTTAAATGTTAATCCATGTAAAAACAAAGAAATGTCTAATACTCGTAGCAAGTCTTCAGATGAAGCAATTAACCTAGTTCCACCGAGGGTCTTTAGTTTAGAAGAAGCATTAGAATTTATTGCAGATGATGAGTATGTTGAAGTGACACCAGCAGTTATTAGACTTCGTAAAAAGACACTAGATCCCAAAGATCGTTTTAGAGAGAACAGATAATACTGTTCTTTTTATATTATGAAATTTAATAACTATTCACTGACATAAAAAAATAAAAAAGCCTATAGTTATTTGTAAGCAATGATTTTTTTGCATCTGCTAATATTTATTTACTTGGTATATTTTGCTGGATTGAAAAGGTGAAAATCAAAGAAGAAAGGCTAAAGAGCAAAAAGACAAACCCAAAAGGTTTGTAAAACAAATACTTTAATGGTATAATTTTTACATGAAAGAAGGTTATTAAATGGAATTAAAAGGAAGCAGAACAGAAGCTAATTTAATGGCAGCATTTGCTGGTGAGTCACAGGCAAGAAATAAATATACATACTATGCATCTCAAGCCAAAAAAGATGGATACGAACAAATAGCAGCAATTTTCGAGGAAACTGCTGCTAACGAAAAAGAGCATGCTAAAATGTGGTTTAAAGAATTGCATAATGGAAAAGTTCCTGCAACTTTAGAAAATTTAAAAGATGCAGCAAGCGGTGAAAATTATGAATGGACTGAAATGTATGAAGAATTTGCGCGAGTTGCAAAAGAAGAAGGATTCAATCAAATTGCATTCTTATTTGAAGAGGTAGGAAAAATTGAAAAACATCACGAAGAAAGATTTTTAAAACTAATTGATAATATCGAAAATAATCTAGTGTTTGAAAAAGGCGAAGAAAAAGTATGGATTTGCCGCAATTGTGGACATGTATATATAGGCGAAAAAGCTCCTATTGTTTGTCCAGTTTGTAAGCATCCGCAAAGCTATATGGAATTAAAAGCTGAAAACTATTAAAAAGGAAGTACTTATTGTACTTCCTTTTCACTTTCAATATTTTCAAGTTTATATGAAGGATAAAACTCTTTTGACAATAAACCCTTGGATTGAATTTTCTTAAAACTATTTTCATTTAAAACCAAATCAAATTCTCCAATAAATTCATAAATCGTTGGATTAAAAGCCAGTTTATCTTTATTATAATTATAATATTTGCTATCACTATTAAAATTACTTGCTAATCCATTTAAATCTAAAAAATCAAAATCATTTCGGTAACGCTCAATTAAAGAATAGTATAAATAACTTTCCGGAGATAAAAACTGAGTATCATCTTTAAATCCACATGCAATAATGCTTACTCGATTTTTATATTTTACTACTAATGCACCACCAATAAACTCTGATTCTACTCGTTTTAGATTCTCGGTTGCAACGACCATCTCTTCTTTATAAGCAAGAAGTCGTTTATCAGATTCCATCTTTTCTTTAAGATTTTTTTCTGAATTATCTCTTTGAATCATTTCGTTCCAATAACTATTATCATTCATTTCTTTTTGATAACGCTTTTGCGCATTAACTAAAGCTAATTGATGATCCATTTTGATTAAAAATAATTCGGATTCATTATTATTAAAAATGTTTAAAATATTACGAAAATAATTAATTGTCTCATAAGAATGTGGTTTTATAATATTATATAAAACATTAATCTCTTTACTCTCATAATTCAAAAAAGAAAATCCTTTTTTATTAAAGCTTTTTATTTTATTTTTATAGTCATCACTTAATTTTTGTGGATCAAATTTTTTAAGATCAATATATGCACTAATCCTAGGCATTATAAAATCAAGGGGAAATATTTCCCTGCGCCTTTTAAAATTCAAATCTTTTAAAGTATCAATTATACTAACATTTTGATTGTAGTTAGGCATAAAGCCATTACTAGCTAATAGCTCGCCAATAATAATCTCTGGATTTATTTTAATAAATACAACTCCACGTTTTTTATAATGTGCACAAAAATCTTTTATAAATAACTTTAATATTTCAGAATTATAATAATCAATTAAAAATCCTTTAGGAGCATAAGCAAATTTATGAAAAGGTCCAATTTTTTTGATTAAGACTAAAGACGCTGCAATTAAATTGTTGCTATCATCTTTATATCCAATATAATCATATGAGTATCCTTTTTCACCCATAACTTTAGCATATTTTGTACTTTGACAATAATTCCTTAATGGATGATTTTGAGCAAAATCTTCAAAGTCTTGCATTGTAAGTTCAACTAATCTCATAATCCACCTCATTATTATTATAATAAACTTGTTAAAAATTTACAAATACTTTATAATAAAAATTGAGAAAATGGAGGATAAAATGAAGATTAAAAATATTATATCAAGAGAAATATTAGATTCAAGAGGAAATCCAACAGTAGAAACCGACCTTTATTTGGAAGATGGTAGATATGTTAGAGCTTCGGTTCCATCAGGTGCCTCAACGGGAGCTAATGAAGCCCTAGAACTAAGAGATAAAGACGAAAGATACTTAGGAAAAGGAACACAAAAAGCTGTAAATAATGTAAACACAATTATTAAAGAAGCTTTAATTGGCAAAGAAATAAATCAAGAAGAAATAGATAATATTTTAATCAACTTGGATGGAACTAAAAATAAATCAAAGCTGGGGGCTAATGCAATACTAAGCGTTTCATTATGCGTTATGAAAGCCTTAGCTTTAATTCAAAATAAACAAATATATCAATTATTTGATGGCCCATATAACTTACCTTATCCAATGATGAATATCATAAATGGTGGAGTTCATGCATCTAGTGGCTTAGAGATACAAGAATTTATGATTATGCCACAACAAAATTCATTTAAGGAAAGATTAAGATGTGGCGCTGAAATTTTTCATAATTTAGCAAAAATACTAAAAGAAAATGGATATTCTACTGCTGTTGGAGATGAAGGAGGATTTGCTCCCAATTTATCAAATATTGAAGAAGCTTTTGATTTTATTGTAAAAGCTATAGAAAAAGCTGGATACACACCTGGAAAAGATGTTTTCATTGCAATTGATTGTGCAGCCTCAGAATTTTATGATGGAGAAAACTATACTATAAATAAGAAAAAGATTTCTAAGGAAGAATTAATTAATTACTATGTAGAATTAATAAATAAATATCCAATTAAATCTATAGAGGATGCATTTTCTGAAGATGATATAGATTCAATAAAGAAATTAACTTCTTTAATTGGCGATAAAGTAATGCTAGTAGGAGATGACTATTTCGTTACAAATATTGAGTACTTACAAAAAGGAATAGATGAACATTACAATAATGCAATTCTTTTAAAAGCCAATCAAATTGGTACTATAACCGAAATGCTAGAAACTATTAAATTAGCTAAAGATAATAATTTTAAAACAATAATTTCACACAGAAGTGGTGAAACGGAAGATACATTTATTGCATCCATGGCAGTTGGATTAAACTTAGGCTATATTAAAACAGGTTCATTATCACGTGGAGAGAGAATTGCAAAATATAATGAATTGTTAAGAATTGAAGAAAGGTTATTAGAACAATAAAATGACCATAGCTAATAAATACGATAATGTTAATACTCCAGAAGAATTAATGGATTTCATGAATAATAATATTAAATATGGTTTTCATGGAACAGACGGAGAAGATTATCAAAATGATGGTAGTAAAAAATCAAATGATAGATTTCAAAAAGCATGTCGAAAGGTTTATCGGTTAGCTAGCCCAGAGTACATTTTGAAATACGGATTGGGTCATTGCTGGGATCAAGTAGAACTTGAAAGAGACTGGTTTGCAAAACACGGTTATGAATTTAAAACAATATTTATCTGGTTTTTACTTAACTATCCGAATACATATAGTTGCCACACATATTTGATTTATAAAGATAAAATAACTAAAGAATACTGTATATTTGAGCATGCAGATTACGCTAATAGAGGAATTCACAGATTCATGACCTATGTTGACGCTATAAAATGGCAAAAGGATAGACACATCGATACTAATAGGCAAAATGGAAATAGAGTTAAAGCCGATGAAATAGGGAAAATTCATGTTTACGAATATGTTTGTCCATGTTATGGAATAACAGATGATGAATTTATTGATAATATTATTTATAATGCTAAAGATATTACTAGAATTACATTAGAAAAAGGAACACAATTAAAATAGATAGTAGCAGATCGACCATAAATGCTTGAAATTTCTTAAACTTTATGATAAATTAATACATGTTAATGAGTTATTGAAAGGAGCTTGTTTTATGGAAACAGCCTTATTAATTATATCAATATTATTAATTGCTTTAGTACTTTTACAAAGTAACAAAGCATCTGATGCTGGTCAAATAATATCTGGCGGAAATAATGAATTATTTGCCAATACTAAAGAAAGAGGATCAGAGCTATTAATTAGTAGAATTACATTAATATTGGGATTGGCTTTCTTTATTCTATCATTTATTGTTTATATGAATTAAGGATTATTCCTTTTTTTTTACGCCAAAATATGCTATATTGATCTTATAGTAGGTGATAAAATGAGTCTAAATCATATAATGGAAAATAGCATTCAAACTTTAGCCAAAAATGCTATGCTTTCTAAGGAAGAAACAGAGAGAAAATACAGAAATGATCCTAGATATACATCTCATCAAATTGCTCAGGATGGAAAAAAAGAGAGAATTAAAGCATGGATAAAAAAAGAACGTGAATTACACCCAGACATTTCAGAAACTGATTTTATTAAAACCGTAATCGCAGAATACAATTCACCGATATTACATGTCATGATAGACGAATTTAATAATCTAATTCCTAATGAAAAAATTCAAAAACTTATAGGATTAACTGATAAAGATAACATTAAAGTTATAAATGACGCTGACATGCCGGATATGAATACCGATATCGAAACTGGAAAAATTGAGTTTAATTTAGCAAAATTAAATGATGTAAGTGGCAAAACCCTAGAAGATCAAATGGTAACAATACTTGGAAGAATAATTCACGAAGCATTAAAATTAGTTGTTAATATTAGAAAAGGAAGCTTTGAAAAAGATGCTTTAATAAAATATAAGCTAACATCAGGAAAAATAATATCCTTACCAGAAGGAAGCGCTGGCAAAATGTTAGAAATCGGGTATATTGAAAGATTAGCTGCAGATTTTGCTGAAAGAAATGGTATCTACTATGAGATGGATCCTTTAAATATACCAATGGCAGATTTATGTACATATATGATGAACTCTAGTAATATATTAGACAATAATTATATGATGAATAATGACTATGAACATATATTGCAACAAATAGATCCAAGAGAAGCTGAAATAATCAAAGAAGCTGAAAATGTTGCTATACTTACTCATGGAAATAACGATGCGGTGCTGGGAAATGAAAGAATTGAACCAGAAGTAATAGAAGAAACATGGAGGGAAGACCCGGCCAAAGAGGAACTTGATCCAGATGCTTTAGAAGAAGCAGTAGAAGAAGTTGATCCTTCTGTACCGTCAGTTACCGATCCAGCTAATAAAGATAAAAAAACTGAAGATAAGCAAGAAGAAGTTTTAGATGCTCCGATTGAAGAAGTTGATCCTGAAGAGTATGAGGAGATTAAAAATACTAATATAGCATATCTAGAAGAGCACCCACTTGAAGCAGAAAAAGAGGACTCGCTTGATCAAAAATCTAAAGAAAATAATGGCCCAGTCCTTAAAATGATGCCATTAAACGAACTCCCTGGATATAAAGACTCTGAAGGTTTTATATCAATTTTAACTTTAATATCAGTTATAGCTGCTTTTTCTTCTATCCTTTTAGCAATATTAATATATATAATCAATAAATAGGCAGGTTAATATGATAAGTGTATTTGAAGATTCACAAAAAAACGAGATTTTTAATAAAAAAGGAAAAGAACTAACTATTAGGACCAAAGGCATATTCAGAGTTGAAGAAGATAAAAAAAGAATGGATACATGTTTAAGAGGAATAATTTATGAATCAGAATTAGTATCATTCCTAAAAAGTATAAATATACCTACATTTTCTATTAGAATACTAGAAGCGTATATTAACAAAGTCAAAGACCATATAGATATAAATACTGTTTCATTAGCCTTAGAATTATATAAAATGTTACATACTTAAGGAGAAAACATGACAAACGAAACAGTATATGATAATACTAATAGATATTTATATATAAAATATTTAAAAAATGATGATTTGTTTTGTTTACATGTAATTGATGAAATAAATAATCATAATGTAAATACAACAATCTTTGATTTTAAAGATTCCAACATTAGTCCCACTAGTGGATTATTGGCAATGCTTGAAAAGGCGAAAATTAATGGAAAAGTGTCCATTAATGCTGAAAAAAATATTTTAGAAGCTATAGACACAAGTAAACCAGGAATAATAGAACATATCCTAGAAACTGAAGGTGATTAAAATGGCCAAAAAAGAAGAATTACAATTATATTTAAACGAAATGTTAAAAACTTACATGAATTTGATTAGTAATGAATATAAAGATTACATTCCAGAAGATAGGAAAGAAAGCATTAAAACTTTTATTGGAAGTAATAATGCCGTTAATCGTATAGTGGCTGAATATGATGGACAAGAACTAGATGTAATTGAAAGCCAACTAATTCATGAAATATTTTGCTATTTTATAAGTCCAGAGCACTTAGCCGGTTATGAACAAATAAGTAGTATAATATCAGAAACAATTTCAGATATAGTTGCTCTAGAATTTATGCAGAAGAACAGTATTTTTCCATCATATCATTCTAATTACTCTAAATATATAATTTTTATGAAAGAAAGACTCGAAAGCATCGGAAGTAATGAAGAAAAATTACTATTGATGTTTAGAGGGAGCATCAAACAAATAATAGATCTAACTTCTAAAAGCCAAGAAGAATTTTTTACAGAATTTTCTAAAGCTGAAAGCAACGAGACAGATTTTGATAAATTATTAAATTCAATATCAGCATTGTCTCAAAATAATCAAGATAAAATGAAAAGAGTACTTTTAAAGCTTGCAACTAGATCTAATTCGAAACTAGATGCTATAGAACAAATGAAAACAGTTATACCATCTATTATGCCAGAAATTGGTATGCAAACTAGGAAATTGATAGATGAATACTTAAATCCTGAAATTAGTAAATCATATTAAATCTATAGTTAATAAAATGCCTATCTAGGCATTTTTATATTTAATTAACTAAAATCATGATATAATTAAAATAGGAGGACAAGCAAGTGAAAGATGATGTATTAGAAGTATTAAAAAATAAATATGAAGCATTAGATTTAATAACTATAAATGATCTATTAAAATTGGAAACTCCCGAGGAATTGAATAAACTCTCTTTAGTATTAGAAGAATTAGTTCAAGAATTAAAAGTGCATAAAACTAAAAAAGATAAGTATATTCTTTTAGAAAACTGTAAAGATTTAAGAGCTGGAAAACTTAGTATTAATAAATCTGGTAATGGTTATCTTTTATTAGAAGATGAAGATGACTTATTTATAAATATTAATAATTTAAATAGCGCTGTTGATGGTGATACAGTTCTTGTCGAAATAGTTGACTATAAAGGTAATAAAGAAGGAAGAGTAGTTAGGATTCTTAAAAGAGATACTAAAAATATAATCGGTGAAATAATAGTTAAAAATAATAAAATCATGTTAGATTTGGATGATGATAAGAAGAAAATTACGGTTGAACTTGATGCAGCAAGCACTAAAAATTGTGTAGAAGGCACTAAAGTTGTAGTTAATTTAATCAAAGAAAAATCTCGCAACTATTATATAGGAAAAGTTGTAGAAGTGATTGGGCACAAAGATGATCCTGGGGTTGATATAAAAAGCGTTGCCTATAAATATGAAATATATGACACATTTAGTAAAGAATCAGAAAAGCAAACACAAGACATTCCAGTTATGGTCGATAAAAGTGAATTAGAAGGTCGAACAGATTTAACAAATGAAGTAATATTTACAATTGATGGCGATGACACTAAAGATATTGATGATGCAATTTCTATCAAGAAAAATTCAAATACTTATACCCTAGGCGTTCATATTGCAGATGTTAGTCATTATGTAACAAAAGATAGTCCATTAGATCAAGATGCCTTTCGCAAAGGTACTTCTTCATATTTAGCTTACTCAGTTATACCAATGCTTCCTCATAAACTTTCTAATGGTATTTGTTCTCTTAATCCAAATGTTATAAGATTAACAATTTCTTGTGAAATGGAAATAGATTTAAAAGGAAATATAATTAAATATGATATCTTTCCATCTTTCATTAAATCATGCAAAAAAATGACTTATAAAAAAGTAAATGATATTTTAATGCGAAATGAAGTAGCTGAAGACTATCAACCATATGTTGAAGACTTAAAAAACATGAATGCTTTAGCTAAAATTCTAAGGAAAAATAAAACTAATCGCGGGTATATTGATTTCAATATTGATGAACCAAAATTAATATGTGATGAAAATGGTAAATGCATAGACGTTCAAAGAACAATCCGTGAAGATGGTGAAAAATTAATTGAAGACTTTATGATTGCAGCAAATGAAACAGTTGCTTCTCATATTTATAACATGTCGCTTCCATTTATTTACCGAGTACATGCTGAACCTAAACAAGAAAAAATTGACTCATTTATTAATTTTGTAAATATTTTGGGATATAAATTAAATGGAAAATTTAAAGACATTAAACCAACTCACATGCAAAAATTAATAAATCAGTTAGAGGATAAACCAGAAAGACAAGTACTGTCTGAAATGCTTCTTCGCTGTATGCAAAAAGCTATATATTCGAAAGATAATATCGGACACTTTGGCCTTGGAAGTAGTTGCTATACTCATTTTACAAGTCCAATTAGAAGGTATCCAGATTTAATGGTTCACAGGTTACTTAGAACATATTTATTTGAAAATCAAATAAATAATGATACAATAGATTACTGGAACGAAAATTTAGATTATATTGCATTAAATTCAAGTAATCGTGAAGAAGCATCTGTTGAAGCAGAACGTGAAGTTGATGATATGAAAATGGCCGAATATATGGAAAACCATATTGGGGAAACCTATATTGGTACAATAACAACTATAACAAATTTTGGAATGTTTGTTATGCTTGATAATCTTGTCGAAGGACTAATACATATTAATACTTTAGAAGGAGATTATTTTAGTTATATTCCAGAAATATACTCACTAGTTGGTCAAAGAACTAAAAAAAGATATCGACTTGGTGAAAAAATAAAAGTAAAATGTATATCAGCTTCAAAAGTTGCTAAAACAGTGGATTTTGTTGTATTAGAAGGTGATAAACGTGGAAATAAAAAATCGCAAAGCATATTATGATTATTTTATTGAAAAAGAGATCGAATCTGGCATTGAACTTACCGGCACAGAAATAAAATCCATTAGAAAAGGAAGTACCAATTTAAAAGATACATATGCCAAAATTAAAAACAATGAAGTATTTTTAATAAATATGTATATTGCTAAATATGATGAAGGGAACCGTTTTAATCATGATGAAAGAAGAACACGAAAACTACTTCTTCATAAAAACGAAATTATCAAGTTAAAATCTTATACTGAAAAAGAAGGATATACTTTAATTCCTCTTGAATTATATTTTAGAAATAATAAAGCTAAGATAAAATTAGGTGTTTGTAAAGGAAAACATAATTATGATAAAAGAAGAGCTATTAAAGAAAAAGAAATTAAAAGAGAAACAAAATACGATTATTAATATAATATTATTGGGTTTTCTCTTTTTATTGCCAACAAATATTTATGCTTTAAGCAAAGCGCCTATTGATATCACTAACCAAACAATTGAATCACTAAACGATTATTTAAATAGCAATATTATTACCAGTGAAGAATTAGTTAATATATATTTAGACCGAATCAAAACTTATTCTGAATATAATGCTATAATAACAATTAACGATAAAGCGATTGAAGAAGCTAGACGACTAGATGATGAAAGATCAAAGGGAAAGATAAGATCGCAACTTCATGGAATACCAATTATAGTTAAAGATAATATAGATGTTAAAAATATGCCGACCACAGCAGGCGCAAGAGCATTAAGTAATAATTATCCTAAAGAAGATGCAGAAGTTATAAAAAAATTAAAAAAAGCTGGAGCTATAATTTTAGCTAAATCAAATATGAGTGAATTTGCTTTTCAGGCAAGTTCTTCAAGAAGTTCATATGGAACTGTTAAAAATGCCTATAACAAAGAATATTCTTCATATGGATCATCTGGTGGAAGTGCTGTAAGCGTAGCATTATCATTTGCTCCAGCTGCACTTGGAACAGATACAGATTCTTCAATAAGAATACCAGCATCTGCCGCTAATATAATTGGATATCGTCCAACTACGAAATTAATTAGCAATAATTGAGTACTTCCATATGATCCCGAAAGAGATACAGTTGGGATTCTTGCTAAAACTGTAAATGATACAATTATAATTAATAATATTATTTCTAGTAAAAGAATCAATTTAAATACTAAAGAGGCAATAACTATTGGAGTACCTAAAGATTTTATTAAAGGAGATAATTCTAATATATTACCTGAAAATAAAGAAATATATGTTGAAATAGAAGGACTTATCAACAGTGTAATATCAAAATTAGAAAAGAATAATATTAACATTGTTTATTTAGATAGTTACTATACAACTAACCAAAACTATTACGTCGAAGGAAGTTACAGTGGATTTTTATTTTGTGATAGTTTTAATGATTATTTAGCCGGCACTACAGGAACAATACGCTCGTTTTATGAATTATCAGAGTCAAATAATAAAATAACCGATTTAAAATTATATGGCAAGCACTGTAATACAACTCGAACATTGGATGAAAAAAATAAATTAAAAAGCGAATATCGCAATTATTTAACCAAAATATATAGAGAAAAAGAATTAGACGTCATAATGTATCCAACTACTAAAAATAAACTATTAAAAAGCGGTCAAACCGGTTTAGTTAATCTTTCTGCTCATGCCTCATCTACTGTTAATTATCCTGCTATTAGTATGCCGCTAGGCTTCGACAAAGATAATTTGCCTTATGGAATAGAATTTATGTCATTAAATAATGATGATAATAACCTTTTAAATATAGCTAAAATATATGAAAGTATAAATTATAATAATAATTTACCCCAAAATGCTCCAAATCTCTATGCCATTGATAAAGAAGTTAATATATTAATAGACAATTATAAGAATAAAAAAAATAAAATATTATTAAAAAGTGACTGGAGCAAAAAAGTAAAAAAATTCTTTAAAAATTATAATGAAAATAAAAATGTATCAAATGATGCCAAAATGCTAAACAAACAATTCAAAAAACTAGTATTATTTAGTTACTTAATAAGAATAATACCAATAATACTATTGTATTTAATTAATAAATTTTTCTTCAAAAGAAAAAAGAGCAAAAAACAAATCTTAAGGAGAAAAATATTTAATGATAGAATATATACTAATCGAAAGCGAAAAAGAATGCCGAGATAATTATAGTGATATAATTAATAAAATAATGCAAAAAGAAAAAATAAAATACCAAATTTACGAATTTAATAAATATACATCAAATTTAAAGACTATAATTGACGAAAGAAGTTGTTATAAAATATATTTATTAGATGTCTGCTTAAATAGTCAAACATCAGGGATTGATATAGCTAAATACATTCGAAAAAGTGATTTAAATAGCGAAATAATATTTATTACTAATCATGATGTTATGTTTGAAAGTGTCTTTAGAACCGTGCAAAAAGTATATTGTTTCATTGAAAAATTTCAAAATGCAAATCAAAAATTAAAAAAAGTTCTTGATGAAATAATAACATCATATGTAGATCAAAATAAATTTTTCCCGATTGACAAAAAGGGTAATACTCAAATTGCATTAAATGAAATACTGTATATTTATCGTGAAACAGCAGAAAGAAAAGTTTATATTGTAACTAATAAAGGTAAATACCCCACTAATCTATCGTTAAATGATTCGCTTAAGTTTTGTGATTCATATTTTAAACAAATTCATCGAGCGTGTATTGTAAATACCAAAAAGGTAATTTTTTATAACTGGAACGAAAACTATTTTCTTTTAAATAATAATATAAGAGTTTTTATGTGCTCAAAAAATTATAAAAATAATATTGTCTAAATTATAAAAAATAATGTCTAAAATTAATAAAAAGTTGCTTAATAAAAAAGATATCTTATTTTAAGACGTCTATATAAATTTTTAAAACAAATAAATAAAAATATGTAATGCAAAACTAAAATCAATTTGTTATAATTTTTTTATCACATCAAAAAAATATATCTCTTCTAACGTATTTCACGAGATATTTTATTGCCATATGTGATGCAGTAAAAAGTTTAAAGAAGGGAAGGTGTTGAGTGTGAGAGGTAAGGTAAAGTGGTTCAATAATGACAAAGGCTATGGATTTATCGAATGTGATAATTTAGACGACATCTTTGTTCATTATTCAGCTATTAATAAAGAAGGATACAAAACCTTAAAAGAAGGAGATTTAGTAGACTTTAAATTAATTGAAACCGCAAAAGGACTACAAGCAATTGAAGTTGCCGAAGTTGGCTTAACTACAATTATGTAGTCTTTTTTCATATAAAATGATATAATTATATTAGGAGATGATTTTATGGAAATTTTAATACGAGGGGATAGGCTAGTAGTAACAGATGCAATTAAAGCGCATATTGAAGAAAAAATTGGGAAACTAGACAAATACTTTGATAATGCATCTAGTATTAAAGCACATGTTGTAATTAGAGTTAAAGATAATGATCAAATAATTGAAGTCACCATTCCAACTAATCGCTTTACTTTAAGAGCAGAAGAAAAACACAGTGATCTATATGCAGCCGTTAATTTAATGGTAGATAAGTTAGAAAGACAAATTAGAAAGAATAAAACAAGATTAAATGCCAAATTAAAGAAAGAACCAAAAAGTGAGTTAGTATTTGATTTTGACGAACCAGATGAAAATGCTTCAAAAATAGTTAAAAGAAAAACTTTAGATATTAAGCCAATGGATGAAGAAGAAGCTATTTTACAAATGGAACTTTTAGGTCATGATTTCTTCGTCTTTAAAAATATTGATGAAGAATGTATATCTGTTCTATATAAAAGAAAAGATGGAGCATACGGTATTATTAACACCAAGTAATTTTTAAAACCATATAAAATAGGATGCACTAGTCCTATTTTTTTGTTATAATAATTATTTGAGAGGGTGATGTAGATGAGTTTACTAAAAAAACTTATTGATACAGAATATAGAGAATTAAGAAGATTTAATAAAATAGCAGATCAAATTGAAGCTTTAGATGAAGAATATTCTAAAATGAGTGATGAAGCACTTCAAGCTAAAACAAATGAATTTAAAGAAAGACTAGCTAAGGGTGAAACCCTAGAAGATATTAAAGTTGAAGCTTTTGCGACCGTAAGAGAAGCTGCATATCGTATGATTGGAGAAAAACCATATAGAGTTCAACTTTTAGGTGGACTAGCTATTCATTATGGTAATATTGCTGAAATGAAAACAGGAGAAGGAAAAACATTAACAACAATTTTACCGGCTTATTTAAATGCACTTGCTGGCAAAGGCGTACATGTTATCACTGTTAATGAATACTTATCTGCTCGTAATGCTGAATGGATGGGACCAATTTATAATTTTTTAGGAATTACAGTTGGTGTTAACTTAAGAGAATTATCCCCAGAAGAGAAACAACAAGTATATAATTGTGATATTACATATTCTACTAATAATGAAATAGGATTTGATTATTTAAGAGATAATATGGTTCAAAGAAAAGAAGACCGAGTTCAACGTGGCCTAAATTACTGTATTTTAGATGAAATAGACTCAATGCTTATTGATGAAGCAAGAACACCACTTATTATTTCAGGTGGAAAAATGAATTCCGCAAATCTTTACGTAGAAGCAGATCGCGCTGTAAAAAAATTAAAAGAAGATGAAGATTACACTGTAGATGAAAAAACTAAGACAGTTATGCTAACACCAGAAGGAAGCAAAAAAGTTGAATCTCACTTTAAAATATCTAATTTATATGATGCAGATAATACAGCATTAGTTCATCATGTTAATCAAGCCTTAAAGGCAAACTATGGAATGAAAATAGATGTTGATTATGTAGTTGATGAGGAAGGCGCTGTTATCATAGTAGATCAATTTACTGGACGTTTAATGCATGGTAGACAATTTAGTGAAGGACTTCACCAAGCAATTGAAGCTAAAGAAGGCGTAAAAATAAACGAAGAAACCAAAACAATGGCTACAATTACATTCCAAAATTTATTTAGAATGTATAATAAAATCTCTGGTATGACAGGAACCGCTAAAACTGAAGAAGAAGAATTTAGAGAAATCTATAATATGTATGTTATTGAAATACCAACTAATAAACCATGTATTAGAGAAGATATGGCTGATTTAATGTTTGCTACTGAAAAAGGAAAATACAATGCAATTGTTAAATTTATAAAAGAAGTACACGAAAAAGGACAACCAATTCTAGTAGGTACAATATCTGTTGAATCCAATGAATATTTAAGCAGTTTACTAAAAAAAGAACATTTACCACATGAAGTCTTAAATGCTAAGAATCATGCCAGAGAAGCAGAAATAATAGCTAAAGCTGGTGAAAAAGGCGCTATTACTATTGCAACAAACATGGCAGGACGTGGTACTGATATTAAATTAGGAGAAGGCGTAAAAGATTTAGGTGGCTTATGCGTACTTGGAACTGAAAGACATGAATCACGCCGTATAGATAACCAGTTAAGAGGACGTGCTGGACGACAAGGAGATCCAGGATATTCACAATTCTTTATTTCATTTGAAGACGAATTAATGCGTAGATTTGGTACGGATAAAATTAAAACTATGATTCAAAGTGTCGGTTATGATGATAATGAACCTATAAGATCAAAAATGTTCACTAAGTCCGTGGAAAGTGCTCAGAAAAAGGTTGAAGGTAACAACTATGATATGCGTAAAAGTCTTTTAGATTACGATAATATAGTTTCTGAACAAAGAAAAATAATTTACGATAGAAGAAATAAAATATTAGATACAGATGATATAGAAACTGAGACAATAGAGACATTTAAAGATTATGTTGATATGTTTGTAGATAATCACATCGCCCCAGAAGGATATTTAACTGAAAAAGATTTAGAAGACATTACTAATTACTTTAATAATAATATAATTAGAAATCACAAATTTAAACTTGATGATATAACAAATAAAAAAGAAGATGAGGTAATAAATTATATAAGTGATTTATTAAAAACTGAATATGAAGAAAAAATAAAGAATATTCCTAAAGAGATTAGTGATAACTTTACCAAATTTATATCATTAAAAGTAATAGATGATGCATGGATTGAACACATTAATGCTATGGATCATTTAAGAGAAGGTATTGGATTAAGAGGTTATGGACAAACTAATCCATTACAAGCTTATGCATTAGAAGGATATGAAATATTTGATAAAATGCAAGATAATATTGATGCTAATATTACTAATTATTTAATGAAAGTTGAAATCAAACAAAATATAACACCTGAAAAACAACCTAAAGGACAAACCAACGATGGAAAAGAAGCATTAAAACAATCTCCAAAAGTAAATGAAAAGAAAAAAATAGGAAGAAATGATCCATGTCCATGTGGCTCAGGGAAAAAATATAAACAATGCTGTGGTAAGTAGTAGGAAATATAAGGGTTTGCGAGGATTTTGTCCACGTAGAAA
>CACXEC010000107.1 GCA_902766545.1 uncultured Erysipelotrichaceae bacterium
AAATAATGACTTAACGGGATTTAGTACGGTAAGAGTAAAGGTAATAGCTGAAAATGGAAATACATCACTTTATTCAATAGATATAGAAAAAGATGCCTTTAATGAAAGATTAGAGAAAATATTATCAATAAGTGCGATTGGAGTAGCAGTTATTGGAAGTGCTATAATATTAATTAAAAAGAAAAATAGAAAGAGAAAAGAATATCTAGGTAATTAGAGATTCTTTTTTTATTTAGTATGTTATAATAGGTTTAGAAAGTAGGAGTTAAAATGGATAATAATGAAAATGTTAAACCTAGTCAGGCTATTAATATAGCAGGATTTATTTTATCATTCTTTTTTCCGGTTATTGGCTTGATATTATCTATAATTGGATTAAGTAAGTCTAAGGAAACTGGTGTTGGTAAAGGATTTAGTATTGCTGGTATAGTGATATCTGGAATAAAAATAATTTTAGGAATTTTATTAGCTGTTTTAGTATGGATGTTTTTATCTAATAATTTACCAGGAGTAATTAATTCTGTTACTAAAAGTTTAGAATGTTCTGAGGCTTATGATTGTGTTTTAAATAATGATGGAACTTATAATTGTAAATATGATTCTTTATTACATGGTAATACTGAAGAAATTACATGTACCAAAAAACAAGTAAGTGATTATAATTTAACTGACTATGATCCTTATTTTGGTGATTATAACCTTGATTTTAATCCTGAAGAATTTGATAGCAAAGATATTAATTTAGAAGATAATTAATTTTTAAAAATTAATTATCTTTTTTTATTTTTTGACAATTTTTTCTTGAAACAAATATTAGTTATTTGTATAATATACTACTATGAAAAAGAAAAAAATGATAAAAAGATTATTTATATATAACTTTGGAATAATTTTATTAATAATGATTGTTAAAGTTATATATACTAATGAAAATATTGTGATAAAAGAAATAGCATATAAAGAGCCTAGTTCAACACCTAATAAAGTTGAAATTGTTTGGGATGGTTTAACTATGGATGAACTTACAGAGCGATTGAATAAAAACTTATATAATGAATTATCTGGAACTGGCAAGTATTTTGCCGAGTATACTGCTAAAACGGGAATGGATCCTTATTTAGCGGTTTCAATTGTAAATTTAGAAACTGGGTGCAAATGGAAATGCTCTTATTTAGCAAGAAATTGTTATAATATTGGTGGACTTAAGGGTAAACCTTCTTGTAATGGCGGTGCGTATGCTAAGTATGATAGTTTAGAAGATGGTATTAATTCTTATTTGAATATTTTATATAAAGGTTATTGGTCTAAGGGATTAGATACTGCTGAAAAGATGAATAAGAAGTATGCTGAAAGTACTTCTTGGGCTGAAAAGGTAAATAGATACTATGAAACAATTAAGGCTTCTTAATTGTTTTTTTAGTGTTTCTTTGTTATGATTATAATGGTGGTATTATGATATATAAGTGTCAAAAATGTGGTTTTATTCATGAAGGAGAAATGCCTGATGGGTATTATTGTCCTTTATGTCATAGTAATTTTTCTTTCTTTCAATTAACTCAAAAAGAAGAAAAAGTATATAATCGGAAAACAATTAGTCTAGATAATCCTAGTATTTATAGAATAGATGAAAAATGTATTAACTGTGGGGTTTGCTCTAAAACTTGTGAGAAAATTGTTAATGTTAAGTGTGATGGTGATTGTATTAAATGTGGGCAGTGTATTTTAACTTGCCCAGTTGGAGCATTAACTCCTAAATATGATTATAATAAAGTTATGGATTATATAAATGATCCAGAATATATTGTAATTGCGATGACTAGTCCAGCTGTTAGGGTAGGAATTGGGGATGCCTTTGGATATGATCCTGGTGAGTTTTTAGAAGGAAAGATGGTTGCTGCTTTAAAGAAAATAGGTTTTAATTATGTTTTTGATACTACTTTTGGAGCTGATTTAACAAGTATGGAAGAAGCCTATGAATTAAAAGAAAGATTAGAAAAAAATGAAGTAATGTTTTCTAGTTGCTGTCCATCATGGGTAAGCTATGCTCATTTATATCATCCAGAAATAATAAAAAATATTTCTTCTTGTAAAAGTCCAATTGGAATGGAAGCTTCTATAATTAGAAATTATTATGTTAAGGAAGATAATTTAGATGAAAATAAAATAATAATTGTAGCAGTAACTCCGTGTACATCAAAAAAGCAAGAAATAATTAATACTGATTGTGATATTTGTATGACAACTAGTGAACTTGCTTTAATGATTAAAGAAAATGATATTGATTTTAAGTCTTTAGATGATGAAAAATTTGATAGTATAAATGGTTCATCATCTGGGACTATATATGGAGCGAGTGGAGGAGTAACTTTATCTGTTTTAAGAGTTTTATATAATCTATATACTAATAGGGATTTAACTAGTGATGAGGTATCTATAGTAAAAAAGGATTTTTATAAAGAAATAAAAGTTAAAATTAATAAAAATATTATTAAATGTGCAGTAGTTAGTACTATGGCTAATTTGGAAAAAATATTAGAGATTAAAGATAATTTTAATTTTATTGAAGTTATGAATTGCATGGGTGGATGTATTAATGGCGGTGGACAAGTATTAATGCCTCAAAATGAAAAAGAGGCAATTACTAAAAAAAGAACTAAGGGATTATTTAATGATGATGTAAATCCTTATATTAAATATCCTTATAAAAATCCTATAATTAAAAACTTATATGAGGATTTTTTAGATAAACCTGGCAGTAAAAAAGCTTTAGAAATATTACATAATAAATAAAAAAGAAAACTTTTAAAGTTTTCTTTTTATAATATGTCATCATCAAATCCTAATTTATTCTTAGTCACGTAGATTGGTCTTTTTTTAATTTCTAAATACATTTTTGATATATATTCTCCTAAAATACCTATAGCTAATAGATTAAGGCCACCTATAAATAATATAACACATATTAATGATGGATATCCAGGAACACTACTACCTTCAATTAGAGTTTTGATAATGACGATTAAAAAGTAAATAAATGCTCCAAAAGAAGAGATAAATCCAATTATTGTTGCTAATTTAAGTGGTTTAATACTAAAATTAACGATTCCTTGCCAAGCATATTTAAATGATGATGTTAAGTTAAAGCTTGATTTTCCTGAATGTCTATCTTCAACTTCGTATGGCATATACTTGGTATTAAATCCAACCCAAGAAAATAATCCTTTAGAAAAACGATTGTTTTCTCCTAAAGATGTAATTGCTTCAACAACATTTCTTCTAAAAGTTCTAAAATCAGATGCGCCTTTATGAAATTTTGTATCGCTTAAAATATTTATAAATGTATAGAATGAATTTTTGAATATTTTATTTATAAAGTTATCTTTTGCACGATTTTTATTAACCATTGCAACTTGATCATAATCATCGTTTTGTTCTAAAAATTCAATCATCTTAAGAATATATTTAGGATTTTGTTGAAGATCTCCATCTATTATAGTAGTGTATTTAGCTTTACTTGCTTTCATACCTGCATATATTGCAGCATCTTTGCCAAAATTGCGACTAAAATTTATTACTCTAATATGTGATTTATCTTTGTTATATATTTCTTCTAATTTTTCATATGTTTTATCAATAGATCCATCATTAATAAAAATTAGTTCATATTTTATATCTTTTAATGTTTCAGAGAGTTTTTGATGAATTAGTAAAACATTTCCTTCTTCATTATACATAGGGATTATTACATTTAACTTCATATAACACCTCAATAGTATTATAACATAGATTGACAATATTTTTAATTTATTATTGTTATGTGCTGTTTTAATGTCTGCTGTATCTGTAATAGAACAGTGTAATTACAGATAAAAATAATTTAATAATTTTAGAAAAAATGCAAGTTTTAGCTTGAAATTCATATGATTTATGGTATAATTTACATTGGTTTGACTGGCTTAGATGTGCGAGGTTGCTGATACACTAGGATAAGTTGCTAACAATTTATACTATATCAGGTTAATTTGCGCGGAGCTATGTTTATACAAAGATATAAGCGAAGGGAGGACATAAAATGTCAAAAGTAAGAATCAAACTAAAAGCATATGATCATAGAGTTCTTGATAATGCGTCAGCTAAAATTGTTGAAACTCTAAAAAGAAATGGAGCAGAGGTATCAGGACCTGTACCACTACCTACAGAGATTCAAAAAATCACTGTACTTAGAGCAGTTCATAAATATAAAGATGCTCGTGAACAATTTGAAATGCGTACGCATAAAAGACTTATTGATATTAAAGATCCTAGTAAGGATGTAATGGATGCTTTAACTCACTTAGATATTCCAAGTGGCGTTAACATTGAAATTAAAACAAAATAAGAAAGATGGAGGTAAAAGATGAAAGGAATCTTAGGACGTAAAATCGGGATGACCGAAGTATTTACGAAAGATGGAAAAATCATTCCTGTTACAGTTATTGAATGCACTCCAAATACAGTTATGCAAGTTAAAACTAAAGCAACTGATGGCTATGAGGCTATTCAATTAGGAATAAGCGATAAGAAAGAAAAACGTGCAAGCAAAGCTGAAATAGGACATGCTAAAAAGGCTAATGTCTCACCTAAGCGCTTCTTAAAGGAAATTAGAGTATCTAATGCATCTGAATACGTACTTGGAAGCGAAATTAAAGCAGACATATTTACAGTAGGAGAAAAGGTAGATGTAACCGGAACTACTAAAGGACATGGTTATACTGGTGTTATTGTTAGAAATAATCAATCAGAAGGGCCAAAAACTCATGGTTCAAGATATCATAGAAGACCTGGTTCAATGGGTACTATGAGACCAATGAGAGTTATGAAGGGTAAAACATTATCAGGACATATGGGTGTTGATACTGTTACTATCCAAAATTTAAGTATTGTTGATATTAATTTAGAGGATAATTATATTTTAGTTAGTGGAAATGTTCCAGGAGCTAAGAAATCATTAGTTTTAATTAAGGCAGCTGTTAAAGGTGGAAAAGATGATACATTTGAATTAGTATCTTATGAACCTGAAAATGCTGAAGTTAATGAAGAAGCGGTAGAAACTGTCGAAGAAAATGTTGAAACTACTAATACTGAAGCTGAAGAGAAGCAAGAAGAAGTTAAACCAGAAGAAGCTGCTCCAGCTGAGGAAGAAAAGTAGGAGGTTATCATGGCAAAGTTAGATATTGTAAACCTTAAAGGTGAAAAAGTTAAAGATTTAAAACTTAACGATGATGTATTTAATACTGAAGTTAATGAAGTTGTTTTAAAGAAAGCTATAGATTTACAACTAGCTTCATTAAGACAAGGAACAAGTAAAACTAAGACTCGTTCAGAAGTATCTGGTGGTGGAAGAAAACCATACAAACAAAAAGGTACTGGTAATGCTCGTCAGGGATCTATTCGTGCTCCTCATTATAGAGGCGGTGGAGTAGCATTTGGAGTTGCACCTCGTAGTTATACTTTCAAAATGAACAAAAAAGAAAGAGTTTTAGCTTTAAGAAGTGCTTTAACTTTGAAAGCTAAAGAAAAAGCTTTAGTTGTAGTTGAATCTTTAGAACTTGAAAGTTTAAAGACTAAAGATTTAAAAGCTATGCTTAAAGATATGAAATTAGAAGGTAAAATTTTATTTGTTGCATCTTCTGATGCTGAAAAATTATACATGGCTTCAAGAAATTTAGGAAATACATTAGTTATATTAAATGAAGAACTTAATGTTTATGATTTAATTAATGCTGATGTTGTAGTTATGGATGAAGAAGCTATGAAAAAGATTGAGGAGGCTCTTAATTAATGAAATCAGATATTATATATGCACCAGTTATAACTGAGAAAACAAGTGCCTTAGCTAGTGAAAATGTTTATGTATTTAAGGTAGCTAAAAATGCTAATAAAATACAAATAAAAGATGCTATTGAAGAAGCGTTTGGTGTAAAAGTTAAAAGTGTAAATACTCTTAATACTAAACCTAAGAAAAAAAGAGTTGGAAGATACACTGGCTTAAGAAAAACTTATAAGAAAGCTATTATCACTTTAAGTGAAGGCTCTATAGAAATGTAGGTGGGACTTTATGGGAATTAGAAAATATAAACCAACTACTAATGGTCGTAGAGGTATGAGTACTCTAACTAATAGTGAAATTACTACTAGTACTCCTGAAAAATCACTTCTTAAAACTGTTAAGAAGACAGGAGGCCGTAATAATCAAGGTAAGACTACTGTAAGACATATTGGTGGTGGCGCTAAGAGAAAATATCGTGTTATCGATTATAAGAGAAATAAATTAGATATTACTGCTAGAGTAACTAGTATTGAATATGATCCAAATAGAACTGCTAATATTGCTCTTTTAACTTATAAAGATGGTGAAAAGAGATATATTATCGCTCCTAAAGGTTTAGAAGTTGGACAAATTGTTGTATCTGGATCAAACGCAGATATAAAAGTTGGTAACGCTTTACCTTTAGAAAATATTCCAGTTGGTACTGTAGTTCATGCAATTGAACTTAAACCAGGAAAAGGTGCTGAACTTGCACGTAGTGCTGGAGCATCTGCTCAAATTCTTGGTAGAGAAGGAAAATATGTTCTTTTAAGACTTCAATCTGGTGAAACTAGAAAAGTATTAGGAACATGTATGGCAACTATTGGTGTTGTTGGTAATGAAGATTATGAACTTGTAAATATCGGTAAAGCTGGACGTACTCGTCATATGGGAATTAGACCAACTAACCGTGGTTCTGTAATGAACCCTAATGATCACCCACATGGTGGTGGAGAAGGACGTCAGCCAATTGGTAGAAAAGGACCGGTTACTCCTTGGGGTAAACCTGCTCTTGGATATAAAACTCGTAAAAATAAGAAAGCATCTAGCAAGTTAATTGTTAGTCGTAAGAAGAAATAGGAGGAATAGTAATGGCAAGAAGTATTAAAAAAGGACCTTTTGCTGATAAAAGTCTTTTAAATAAAATTAAAAAATTAAATGAATCTAATAAAAAAGAAGTTGTTAAAACTTGGTCTCGTCGTTCAACTATCTTCCCAGAATTTATTGGTCATACAATA
>CACXEC010000108.1 GCA_902766545.1 uncultured Erysipelotrichaceae bacterium
GTAAAAACTAACTAGTCGGTTTATCCGACTTTTTATTTTATTTATTTTAGTGTATACTATTAATGTGATTTATATGTTTAAGGAAGAGTTATCTTTAGTACCTGAAAAACCTGGATCATATCAAATGTATGATAAAAATAATATTATTATATATGTTGGTAAAGCTAAGAACTTAAAGAAAAGATTAAGTTCTTATTTTCGTGGTAAACATTCTGGTAAAACGCAAATGATGATTGATAATATATCTTATTTTAAATATATAGTTACTAATACAGAGCTAGAATCTTTTATATTAGAAATAAATCTAATTAAAAAATATAATCCTAAATATAATATCTTACTTAAAGATGATAAAAGTTATCCTTATATTGAATACACTAGAAAGCCATATCCATCTTTAAAAGTAGTAAGATATTTAAAGGTTAAAAATCATAAAGATAAAGTTTTATTTGGACCATACGTTAATGCTTATGCAGCTCGAAGAATAGTTTCATTAATAAACCGTTTATATCCTTTAAAAAAATGTGATGGTATGCCTAAAGAAGTATGTTTATATTATCATATTCATGAATGTTTAGGTTACTGTGTTAAATCTATACCAGAAGATATAATTATTAAAATGGAAGATGAAATATTATCTTTTTTAAGAGGTAATGAAGATATAATTAAAAACAAACTTAAAGAAAAAATTGATTATTATTCAGAAAATATGAATTATGAAATGGCTTTAGAGCTAAAACAGGAACTTGATTATATGACTGTTGTATTGGAAAAACAAAAAGTACAGTTAAACCCCAAAGAAAATATGGATGTAATAGGTTATTCATTTATTAATGGTTTTATTGCAATTGATATCTTATTTATTCGTAATGGTAAATTAATAGGTAATAATACAGAGATTAATCCTGTAACTGATGAATATTTACCGGAAATAGAAACTTATTTGGCACTTTTTTATCAAAAACATGAAGTACCTAAAAATATCTTAATTCCCGATGAAATAGATGAAGAAAATTTAAAAAATGTTATTGGTACTAGTTTCATAAAAGTAAGTAAAGGTCCAAAGCATAAGCTTCTTAAAATGGCTCATGAAAATGCTGAAATTAATCTTCAAAATAATTTTAAGAAAATCGAACGTAATTTAGAGCGTTCCAGAGGTGCCAATGATGAATTGTCTAATTTATTGGGTATTAATATTAAAAGAATAGATATTTTTGATAATGCTCATCTGTTTGGAACATTTGCCGTATCTGGTATGGTAGTATTTATTGATGGCGTTAAAGATACCAACAAATATCGTAAATATAAAGTTCATGCAGAACAAAATGATGACTATCATACAATGATGGAAGTAATTTATCGTAGATATTATCATGGTCTTATTGATAAAGATTTACCAGAACTAATTTTAGTTGATGGAGGTATTTCACAAATTCATGCAGCAAAAGAAGTCTTAGAAGAATTAAATCTAAATATTAAAGTATGTGGTCTAGTTAAAAATGATAAACACCGAACTAATGATTTATTAGATGGAGATACCTTAGAAATATATAATATAGATAAAACAAGTAATTTATTTCATTATCTAACAAGAATGCAGGATGAAGTTCATAGATTTACAATAAATTATCATCGTCAAATACGTTCTAAAGGATCTATCGGAAGTATTTTAGATGGAATCGATGGAATAGGTGAAAGAAGAAAAAAAGAGCTTATAAAACGTTTTGGTAGTGTAAAAAAGATGAGTGAAGCTGAAGTAGATGAATTAGAAGAAATATTGCCAGAAAAAGTAGCTAAAGAGCTAAAAGAGTTTCTTAGTGAAAAAATGAAAAACAATGACTAGATATATGCTATAATTAATAAGGAGTGGTATAAATGAAAAGTATTGTTATTTTAAAAAATAAAGAATTAATAAGTAATATAATATTACTATTATTTGGAATAATTCTATTATTTTTTCCTATTGAAAGTATAAGTATTGCAACTAAAATTATTGCTGGCATATTAATAATAGCTGGTCTTTCAAATATTATATATTTCTTTATAGATAAAGAATCTAAAAACAAAATGGACACTATATATTTTCTACTCAGTTTAATAGCCATCGGCGTAGGTATTTATACATTTATTAGACCAACTTGGCTTATTACAACAATAAATATTGTAGTTGGATTATTACTAGTAATAACATCACTAATAAACTTAAAATATTTACTTAAATACACAACTAAAAATAAATTATGGTGGGTATTTATGATTATAACATGTTTAATACTTATACTTGGTATAATAGCAATTATTAATCCTATAAAAGTAGCTAGTATTATTACAAGACTTGAGGGCATTTCATTAATTTTTGATGCTATAATGTCGTTATTAATAATTAAAAAATATACTAAATTACTAAAAGAAAGCGTTTAAACGCTTTTTTAATTGCAATAATTATTATTTTTGATATAATACAATCCGAGGCGAATTAAATGAA
>CACXEC010000109.1 GCA_902766545.1 uncultured Erysipelotrichaceae bacterium
AATGCCCATATTATGGACATTTCTCATACATTTAAAATCCCACCTATAAAACTGGAATTTACTTTTTCATTTCACGGATTTATTCTTTTACATAATCACAATTAGAACATTTAATCTTTTTACCATGTTCTACAAGTAATGCATTACAGTTTGGACATGTTTCACCAGTTGGTTTATCCCAATAAGCATTTTTACATTTAGGATAATTATCACATCCATAGAATACTTTACCTTTTTTGCTTCGTTTCTCTACAATATTATGGCCACATGAGGGACACTCGCAAATATTACTATTAATATTTTCTTCCTTTTTTATATATTTACAAGTAGGATAATTAGAACAAGCTGTAAATTTACCATACTTTCCAGTTCTAATTACTAAAGGATTACCACAATTAGGACATACTTCTCCTGTTTCCTCGGGTGCCTTCTTTTCCATCTCATCAAAAGCTTTTTTAACTAATGGTTCAAAAGTTTCATAAAATGATTTTAATACTTTTACATAGTTTTCTTTATCCTCTGCAATTAAGTCTAAGTCTGTTTCCATATTAGCTGTATATTCTACATTTATAATATTAGAAAAGAATTCCTGTAATTTATCTGTTATTTCAAATCCTACTTCTGTTGGAATAAACTTTTTATCTTCCAATCGAACATAAGCTCTTTCTTTAATAACTTCCAATATCTTTGCATAAGTAGATGGTCTACCTATTCCTAAAGACTCTAATTCTTTAATTAATGAAGCTTCTGTAAATCTAGGAGCTGGCTTTGTAAAATGTTGTTCTTTAATAATATCATCAGAGATTATTACATTCGTTTTATATCCTTCAAAATCAGGTAAAATAACATCTTCACTATCAACATACTTGTCATAAACACTTAAATACCCATTAAAAACTAAAACTTGACCAGTAGCTTTAAATTTATAATCATTATTATCTAAATATATTGTTGTAGCAAGTACTTTAGCATCAGCCATTAAAGATGCAAGAGCACGATAATAAATAATACTATAAACTTTATATTCATCTGGTGTTAAATATTCTTTAATACTTTCTGGAGTTCGATTAATTGATGTTGGTCTAATTGCTTCATGAGCATCTTGTATATTTTGCGTTGTTTTAGCTTTTTTAACAGCTCCAACATATTCTTTACCAAAGTTTTTAATAATATATTTATGGGCATCAGTTACAAAAACATCAGAAAGTCTAAGTGAATCCGTACGCATATATGTTATAAGTCCGACTGTTTCCGTACCGATATCAACGCTCTCATATAATTTTTGAGCAATGCGCATTGTTTTAGAAGCACCAAAATTAAATTTATTGGCACATGCTTGCTGTAGTGTTGATGTAGTAAAAGGCATTACACCTTTTTTATTTTTTTCCTTTTTATCAATTGATTCAATCGTAAAACTTTTAGATAGTTTAGATAAAATATCATTAGCTTCTTTTTCTGATTCTATTTCAATCTTTTTAGTTTTATATTTTTCTAAAGTAGCTTCAAATTCCGGAAATATTCCTTTAATTGTCCAATATTCTTCAGGTACAAAAGCATTTATTTCTCTTTCTCTATCAACAATTAACTTTAAAGCTACACTCTGAACACGTCCAGCTGATTTTCCTCCAGTTTTAGACTGCATTAACTTAGACAATCTAAAACCAATTATACGATCCAACATTCTTCTTGTTTCTTGACTTTTAACTAAATTAGTATCAATTTTACGTGGGGATTTAAAAGCATTAACTACTGCATCATGAGTTATTTCATTAAAAACAACTCTTTCATAATCCTTATCATTAAGATTAAGGGTATCATAAATATGCCAACTTATTGCTTCTCCTTCCCTATCTGGATCGGTAGCCAAATAAACTTTATTAGAATTACTAGCATCTTTTTTAAGTTCTTTTATAACGTTAGATTTACCCTTAATTACGGTATAATTTGGTTTAAAATCATTTTCTATATCAATACCAAGTCCAAATTTCCCAGTTGTAGCTAAATCTCTAATATGACCTTTACTAGATACAACTTTATAGTTAGAACCCAGATATTTTCCAATAGTTTTAGTTTTACTTGGAGATTCTACAATAACTAAATCCACTAGCTTTCCTCACTTTCCTGTATATTATTAGTCTCTGTTATATTTTTATATGTTTTAAATTTATTTCCTAAATAATTAAAATAATTATTTTTTATTGCTAAAGCACTCATTTTTTGTTTAGCTATTATTTCATTATTTATTTTTAAAAGTTCTTCATCAGAATATGATTCCATTCCATCTATTGCTTTAAATTTTCCACTAGTGGAGTTATAATAACCTACTTCATCTTGCCAAGAACCATCAGCAAAAATTGCAAGTCCATGATTGTCACTCATTATATCATTTCCTAAATAAAGACGAGGATCATATTCCAAGTTAAACATATTTAAGAGTGTTGGTAATAAATCAATAATTGATGTATATTTTTCTACTTTTAAAGCCGGAGTTGCACTATTATATATTACCATTGGAGTTCTATCAACTTCTTTATTTACTGTTACATCATAATCTAATACTTCATTAATTTGTTTTGTAGATAAACCATATGGATAATGATCTGCAAATAAAGCAATAACAGTATCATCAAGCTTACCAGCTTCATCTAATTTTTGTAAAAGAAGTTCTAAAGCTTTATCTAATTCTTTCATTTTAGACATATATCTTTTAATAGGCTTACTATAACTGTATGAAGAAAATTCATTTAAGTGTTTGTCTCCATTTTCACTTGATACTGTATATGGTTGATGAGTAGTTACAGAAGTCAAAAATACCATAAAATGCTCTTCATCAATAAAATGAGGTGTAGCTTTCTCAATTAAATCAACATCACTTGGCCATTCCTCATAGATACTTTTCCATTTAATATTTAAATCAATTACATTATAATATTTTGAACTTCCCATATTAGGATGAATTGTTTTACGTGAATAGTAATGATCTGCATAGTCATGGTAACTTGTAGTTTTATACCCTGCATTATTAAAAATATTAAATACTGCTTCTGGATATACATTATTCTTATACTTATTAGCAGTACAAGTATTATTTATTGTAAACAAACTAGTCATAGCAGTCATTTCATTATTGCCTG
>CACXEC010000110.1 GCA_902766545.1 uncultured Erysipelotrichaceae bacterium
AATGACACTATCATAAATTTTTCTAGTATTTTCGTATGTAATCATATTGTCATATCTCCTTAATTTAAACTTTTAGGTAAATTTGTATATAAATTTTTAAAATATATCAACAATTTATATTTTATCTTTTATTATTTCAATTTTATTAATAATTATTTGATACTTATCTAATCTTTTTTCTACACGCCCGTTTATAAGTAATAAATCACCATTTTTTACGCGATTAATATAATCAATTTTTTTAGGAAAAATAGTAGCATCAATAGTACCAGTTTCATCTGATATTTTTAAAAATGCCATTGTATCACCTTTTTTTGTTTTAATAGTTTTAGATGATTCTAAAAGACAGGTTATATTTATTATTTTATCAAAATAAGAAGCTATGTTAACTATTTTAGGACATTTATAACCACTTGATGGATGATTTGATACATAGAAACCATATAGTTCTAATTCCTTGTTCATTAATTCATTTATAGGATATTCTTCATATCTTTCAATTGTTGGTTTAGCAACTAAAGATGAATCTAAACCACTAACTAATTCGGCATAAATAAGAGCTGATTTAAGATTTTCAATTAAAGTTTTTCTAGTCTCATTAAATGAATCAAGGGCACCAGCATATATTAAATTCTCAATAGTTTTAGTATTAATACTTAATTTATAAGTTCGACTTATGAAGTTAAAATAATCGGTAAATAATCCTTTTCCTTTTTCAGCATTAATATCCTTAGAAGCTACATCTCCAATATTTTTAATAACCGATAAAGGCATAATAATACCATTATTAATATAATAATTTGTTTTACTATAATTAATATCTGGTTTAATAATATTTATACCTAGACTTTTAGCTTCATCAATATATTCTTTAGTTTTAGAACTTGAACCGATATTAATATTTAAAAGTGATGCATAGAAATACTCTTTATATTTAACTTTTAAATACATCATTTGATAGCCGACTAAGGCATAAGCTACAGAATGAGATTTATTAAACCCATAGTTGGCGAATTTCATTATATAATTGTAAATTTTTGTGCTTATATCGGCATCATAACCGTTTTCTTTAGCACGCTTAATAAATCTATCTTTCTCTTCTAGAATTATTTTTTCTTTCTTTTTAGAAATAGCTCTTCGAATTATATCAGCTTCAGCGTATGAATAACCAGCTATAATATTAAATATTTGCATTATTTGTTCCTGATAAACAATTATGCCATAGGTTTCTTTTAATATACTTTCTAATTCTGGGACTATATAATCAACTTTTTCTTTACCTTCTTTTCTTTTAATAAATGATGGAATATTATCCATGGGTCCTGGTCGATATAAAGCAAGGGATACAACTAAATCATTAAAATTAGTAGGTTTTAACTTACTTAAAAAACTTTTCATTCCTTCACTTTCAAATTGAAAGATGCCGGTCGTATTACCCGTTGTAAAATTATGCATAACTTCTTCATTATTTAAATCTATGGTGTTAAGATTTATTTCTTCTGGTATTTCATTTAGTATTTCAGAAATTGTAGTTAAATCTTTAATAGCTAAAAAGTCCATTTTTAATAAGCCTAAGTCTTCTAGATAATTCATTGTATATCCGGTAAGATACACATCTCCACTTTTAGTAATTGGAATAATACTATCAAGTCTTTCTTTGCAAATAACTACTCCAGCAGCATGAGTACTTATGTGCTTTTTTAAACCTTCTAGTTTAAGTGCATCATAATATACTTTCTTTATTAAATTATTACTATTTAAAACATTTATAACATTTGGAGTTAAATTATCTTTTAAGCTTTTTTTAGAATCTATTTGTTTACTAATTAAACTAATATCAATATTTAATAATTTTGATACTGAAAGTAGTACTTGTTTAGAGGCCATAGTTCCATAAGTCATTATTGGCATTACATTAAAATCACCATATCGTGACTTAACATAATCTATTACTTCACTTCTTTTTGATGCATCAAAATCAATATCAATATCAGGCATTGTTACTCTCTCAGGATTTAGGAAACGTTCAAACATTAAATTATATTTTATTGGATCTACTTGTGTTATTCCTAGACTATATGTAACCAAAGATCCAGCAGCAGATCCCCTACCAGGGCCAACTAAAATATGGTTTTTTATAGCATATTTAACATAATCATACACAATTAAAAAATAATCAACATAATTCATTTTCTTTATTATTGATAGTTCATATAGTAATCTTTTCTTGTATACATCAGTTATATGATTATTTAGTCTTTTATTTAGTCCTTTAATGGCAAGTGTTTCAAGATATTTATAACTATCAGTAATATTTTCGTCATAATGAGGAATTAAGTTTTTATTAGGCGTTATATCAATGTTTATTAATCTAGTAAATTCATGTAAATCATAACATTTTAAATAGTTAGAACTATAATCAATATTAGTATATTCTTCATTTGTTATATTGTCTTTAATCATATTTAAATAATTAATATACTTAGTATCTTCTTTATTTAATGATAATACTATATTAAAAGGAATAATATTTTGAGTTATTAATATGGCATTAAGTTTTTCTTCTTCGTTTTTATAACCAATAAAAGTAATTGTTAGTTTAGATAATTCATTAAATAGTTCTTTTGATTCATATGGTATAAGAATAATAAATGATTTAATATATTTTGTTAGTTCAATTATATTTAATTCATTATCTAAAAGATAAGTATTTAATTTAAATAAAGCCTTTAATCCTTTTTCATCTTTAGCATAAATAAAAATATCTTTATTTTTTAATTTGGTATGTAATCCTACAATAGGTTTTATATCATTTTTTCTAGCATTTAAAATAAATTCAATTGATGAAGATAAATTATCATCAATGATTCCTAAGGTATTAATGCTCATTTCTTTAGCATACGAAATTAATTCTGGCACTTTTATCATGCTAGAAAGGATACTGTAATCAGTTTTTATACTAATACACTCTTTCATATGCCCTCCTAATTAAATTATAATACATTTGTTTTTAAAAACCTAGTTAATTTGACTTAAGAAGATAATTTTGGTATTATAGGCGGCAACCTAAGGGGATATAATTATGAAAATATTTGAATTAACAAAAGAAGATAAGGCTAATTTAAAACCTTTCCAGCTGAAAGGAAAAATTACGGCTGGTGAAGCTTCCTTTTATTATAAACCAAATGATCATAATAAACTAATTAAGGAA
>CACXEC010000111.1 GCA_902766545.1 uncultured Erysipelotrichaceae bacterium
CATTATCAAAATAATAATGTACATTTACTACTCCTTCTGGAATAGTTGTGTTTACTTCTTTAGATAAATTTGATTTTTCTTCTTCGCCTGTAAATGATAATTCACTTGTTACTGTATTTTTAACTGTATTAGATTTAATATCATCTTTTACATAATATAATTCTAAGTTTTTATCAAAAGTAATTATACGATTACCATTTATACCATTAACACTTACAGTCCATGTAAAGGTATTAGTATTTTCATCATAAACTGCTTTTAATTCATCTGATAATTTATTTTGATCTACTTTATATTGAGGAGTATCCTTAATAATTAAAGTAGCATTACCTACATAGTTTTCAATCTCTGCACGATAACTAATAGAATAATTAAAGGCATTAATAGCACTTTCTACACTAGCAGGTCCTGTTTTAGTTAAAGATTCACTCTTGATTTGATTTACACCTTTATTCTTAGTGTATACATAAGTAACTGTTTTAGGTAAACTTGTAATTAGTCCATTGGCATTATTTGGAACTTGTTCATTCCAAGTATAACCTACAATGTTAGTTTTATGGCTAGTTGTATAATCTTGATCTACATAGCCATTAATTTCTTCAGCCGTTGGAATTAATAAATTTCCATTTTCATCAACATGATATACAAGTACTTGTCCTTTAGCCAATTCATTGTTATATGTGTCTGAAACTGTTTTTAAGGTATTTGTTCCTTTGGTAATAGTAGCACTTACATTGTTTGTTAATGTATCATTATTATCTTTTAAAGTGTTTATATCAATATTATTATAATAAACCTTAATTGTTTTATTAAATGAAATTGTACTATTATCTTCACTAGTTATTTCAGTCTCTGGAATAGTCCAAGTAATAGTTCTGTTTTCAGCATTATAAGTTCCACCATCTAAATTTGATGATTCTTCATCTATTTCAAATGGTAATGTATCAGTTACAGTAATTTGAACATCACTACTACCACCTACTTTACCAATATAATCATCTACTTTAATGTTATAGTCAATTGTGTAATTAAAGTCACTGTTTAATCCCTTTTTATCTGTATCTCCATCTTTGTCAATAGCAGTACTGTCATTTATAGTAATATCATTTTTCGTATAGTAATAATTTACAGTTGTTCCATCAATGTAATATAGAACATTAGCATCTCCATTATCCGCAATTGTGTAGTCTTCACTTGGAGCGGCAGTTGTTCCATCAAAAACTTCTGTTTTTGCTTTAACTAAAGTATACCCAAAAATATCTTTAGCTTTGGCAGTATAAGTGTTTCTTGTTCCATCTTCATTTGTTACAACTTTTTGCTCTGATTCAACTTGTGCACTTATACTAGTAGTAGTTCCATCTAAATAGTAGTTAACTTTAATCTTTGATTCAGGGGCTATCCAATATACTTTTGGACTTTCAGATGTTGTTATATGTTCATATTCAGTATCAGAAGCATTAACTTTATATTTTAAATCAAATGATCCATTTGTGTCATGTTCACCAGTTGCAGCATATGGATTAATCTTTATTTTAAATGAAATATTTTCACCGTCGCCAGTTGGAATTGAGTCTAAAGAATATGACATATCCCCTTCAATAACTTCAAAATCACCGTTGTTGATGACACTAAAATCAGCTCCAACTTCATCAGTTAAAGTTGCATCAACTCCAGCTGCTGACTGAGATATTTCATCAGCAATTTTATCTAATTCAGTTACGATAGAATTTGCGTCAACATTTTTCCATCTTGCATTACCATTTTCATCTTTTGTAGCTATTTCTTGTAAGATGCTTTTTGCATCATCATCATTTACCATATATGAGAATGAGTAAATATTATTATGAGGATCATTATTTGACCCCTTTAATATTGTTTTTAATGATTCTAATGTATTATTTTGTTGGTATGTTATACCATTAAATGTATGAGTGCTTCTATATGGATCGTAAGTACCAGATTCATGTCCTGAAAATCCAGTAACTGTTGGATTACTCTCACTATTTGAATTTAGGTATGTTTGCCCATCTGATGTACAGTAGTAATAATCATCAAAATAAGACTCATATACATAATTATTTGTTTGATACCAACGGTTATAATTTGTAATATCATCATGTTTAACTAAGCCTATTGTTGGTTCACCATCTGAAATAAAGATAATATTTTTAACACCATCTTCATTTATTATGGTATTTAGTAAATCTTTGGCATTCATTAAACCTGCATCATAGTTAGTTCCTCCCCAACTTTGTTTAAAGTCTGAATCAGTTAATGATCCATGTTTAAAACCAACTATCTTATCTGGATCAGAGTCAGTACCAAATTCGATAAGTGCTACTTTACCATTAGGATTTTCAACTAGTTTGCTACTAGCAGCTTTAATAGCTGCTTTTGCTTGAGCAAATCTAGTGGTTCCAGATAACCATCCACCTATACGATCATTCATACTATCTGATGCATCTAGTACAAAGATAGTATAGCTTGGTACTTGATGAGTTGAGCTATATTCTGTTCCTTTAATGTTAAAATTAACAGTATAAACTCCTTCTGGGTCTCCTTCTTCATGGGTAATGGTTTTAGTTACATTTATGTACCCTTGATCAGTTGGATTTTTTCCGTTATTAGCAGAAACTGTACCATCTCCAATAATTTCACCATTAGAATATGCATGTACATTTAATACAGTTAATGGTGCAATAAATGTATATAGTGTATAAACTAAAGCTGTTAATATTTTTCCTAATTTTTCTATCATTTTTTTCATAAATTAACCTACCCTCCTAGAAATTATTAGTAAAAATTTCTTTTTATATTTTGAATATTTTGAATTAGTACTACAAGTCTGTAAAATTAAAATTTGATCTTCTTTTGATAATGTAGTATCCGTTTCATATATAGATTTATTTTTTAGATTATTAATGTGATTTAACCAAATATTATTGCTTTTATAGTTTGTTGATGTGTAGCCCCAATTATCGGTTTCAACGTATACCGAGAATATTTCATATTTATATTCTTTTTCTGATGTATTAATTGTGATATATCTATGATTATTAAAGTAATCTTCATCCATATAGTTTTCCAATACTTTAAATGGCATTTCGATATATTTTGAATTGTGTCCGTATATAAGTGCTTTTTTTGATGTGTCTAAATTGGTTCGATAGTCTAAAAATGGAGTGCCACCTCTGGCATAAGCGCCATTAATATCTTTTCTTAAGTAATAATTATTATCTTTAGCTTGAACGATAACAGTTGAATAACTTGAGTTATTAATGCTAAGTGTTCCAACTATATCATCATTTTGATGAACATTTTTTAATAATTCAACTTTTTCAGTTTCTTCAAGATTATCATATTCTTCATTAATTGATATTAATGCGTCTATTGATTTTGTAGATGTTCGATCCATAAAGAACACTGGAATGATTAAAAGCATTAAGATAATAATAAATACTATTAGAAAATATTTATTATTTTTCAAATTGTACCTCCCTATCATCTAGTATATTTAATGAGCATATATTTTCTTAAATATACATATTTATTAGGTATTCGACACAATAAGCCAAAATACCCCCCGTTTTCTTAGTTGTTTATAATAAGCAAAATTAACAAATTTGTCAATAATATTATTTGTATTTTTTTAATTCAATAAAAAAATCTAACATTTCGTTAGATTTAATTGTTTTCTTTTAATACATTAATGGCCTTTTGCATTTTTAGTTCATAACTAATAGCTTCTTCTCCACCTAGTTCATTGAATACTTCATCTTCGGATATTTTGTACATTTCAGCTATTTTATGTGCTTCATCATGGATTTCTTCATGAGATACTTCTATCTTTTCTTTTATAGCAATTTCTTCTAATAAGTATCTTGTCTTGATACGTTTAATTGCTTCATCTCTCATCATTTCTTTTAGCTTATCCATGCTTCCTTTAGTGAATTCAAGATATTGTTCAAGAGTAATACCTTGCATTGATAATTGTCTGCGATAATCGTTTATCATACGATTCACTTCATCATCAATTATTTCTTTATTAATTTCTACTTCAATATTCTCTATTGCTCTTTTTACTAATTCATCAGCAAACTTATTATCTATGTCTGTTTCTTTATGCTCTAGTAAATGCGCTTTTACTCTTTCTTTAAATGTTTTTTCATCTTTAACATCATCATAACCTAAATCTTTATAGAAGTCTTCGTTTAATTCTGGCAATACTCTTTTCTTAATGCCTGTTAAAGTTACTTTGAAGACCACGTCTTTTCCCTTTAAATTATCAACATATTCTTCTGGAAATTTAAGATTTAGGGTTCTTTCCTCCCCAACTTTCATACCAATTAGGCCTTCTTCAAATCCTGGAATAAAAGTATTAGAGCCAATTTCAAGTGGATAATTTTCTCCTGTACCACCTTCTAATTTTTCACCATCTACAGTTCCTTCGAAATTAATGGTGGCAGTATTACCATTTTCAAGAGTGCCATCATTATTTTCGATTATATCAGCAAAACGATCTTGAAGATGTTTAATTTCTTCATTAATTTCATTTTCTGTTACTTTAGCTTCTTCTTTTTTTACTCCTAATTTTTTATATTTACCTAATTTAACTTCTGGTTTTTCAATTACAGTAAATTTAAAAGTTACAGCATCTTTATCGATTTTTAATATGTCTACTGCAGGTTCACATGCAGGTTCAAGTTTTTCATCTTCTAATACAGAATGATAAGCATCATTAATAACTAAGTCTACAGCATCCATATATAATGATTCAATTCCAAACTTTTTTAGATAAACATCTTTAGGACATTTTCCTTTCCTAAAACCGTCTACTTCTACGGTTTTTACTTTTTTCTCAAATGTACGGTCTAGAGCTTTTGCCCAAGTTTCACCTTCAATAGTTTTTTCTATTTCTTTAACATTTTTCATATTTTTTCTCCTTTAAGTCTTTTTTATTATACTTTATCTAAATATTTAAATCAATAATAAGTTTTAATTGATTTCTAAGTAATTTGCTGATATTATATATTTTTAAGAGATGAGATATTATGGAAATTGAAAGTACTATTAAAACAGAAGAATACTTGGATGAAACTTTAAGACTACCAAAATGTTTTAGACCACATATAATTCACTATGTAAGAAGTCATGATTATTTTATTGATAAAGAAAGATCAAAGATATCTTCAAAATGTGCTTATTTAGTAAATAATAATGGTTCATGCCAGTTATTTTGGAGAGATGATTCTATTATTATAGATGAAGCATATGTTGAGGATTCAGATGATTCACCAATATTAGGGGATACTGTACGTAGTTTTATTGAATTAGATGATAATAATTTAATGATTGAAATTTCTGTTGATTCTGGTAAAACTCGATACACAGGAACTCTTCATTGTGATGGTGCTAAGATTGGTGGACTATTTTATGGTCAAAATCACTATCAAAACCTAAATTTAACAGATATTGAATCATCAAGATCTATGGCATCATTTGTTACAGATATGGCTGGGGAACTTACTGCAAGAACAGTATATTTAGTTGCTAAGAGAAAAGACTTTAATTCTGAAAAAGAAAAAATTGTTAAGCTACCTTAACAATTTTTATTTGATAATTTCCAGTTGGTGATGATATATCAACGATATCTCCTTCGCATTTACCTATAATAGCTTTGCCAATTGGTGACTCATTTGATATTTTATTTTCAAATGGATCGGCTTCCATTGATCCAACAATGCTATAATTTTCTTCTTCATTATCTTCAACATATAGAATTGTAACATTAGAACCAAGCCCAACGATGTGACTACCGCTTTTTTCAATTATTTTAGCATTAGCAAGCATATATTCAATTTCTTTAATACGATTTTCTACTTCAGCTTGTTCATTTCTAGCTGCGTCATAATCGGCATTTTCAGATAAATCTCCTTGAGCTCTTGCATCTTTAATTGCTTCTATAATTCTAGGGCGATCTTCATTTTTTAATGTATTTAATTCTTCTTCTAATTCTAAAAAACCTTCACTAGTAAGTAATATTTCTTTTTTTGACATTTGTCATTCAAATCCCTTCGTTAAATTTAAACTTTTATAAGAATACTACAATATACTAGAATTGTCAAATATTTTTATACGCATAATATCATTTTTCTTAAGTGGTAAATTTTCTTTTATTTTTATGACCATTTGAGGATGATTTGCAACTTCTAGTATATTCATATTCTCATCATAAAAATTATCTATAATATAGTCAAAAGTTTCAAAATTTGGACTAATAAATTGTACTGTATCCCCTTTTTTAAAATAGTTTCTTTGTTCTAAGGTAATAATACCTTCTTTATTATCTAATACAATGGCTAAAAAGTCTTGATTTGATGCTTCTTCTCTTGAGTTAGTATAATATTGTTCGTTAACAGTAGGTATTTTTTTAAAGAAATGGGATGTACTTTCTCTATTAGCACATCTATTTAATACTTTTGAATAATATTTAATATATTCATTGGTTAGAGAATTATTCATAATTTTATCGATAATTTTTCGATATGCTAATAGTACTGTCGCAATATAGTAACTGCTGCGCATTCTTCCTTCTACTTTAAATGAATTGACTCCAGCATCTATCATATCTTTAATATATAAAGACATATTTAAATCTTTAGGACTCATCTGAAAGTTATCAGATAATTCAAGACCGTTTTCATCTTGATATTTGAAGTTCCAACGGCAAATTTGAGCACAACCACCTCTATTAGCATCTCGGTTAGTAGTATAATTTGACATAATACATCTACCCGATATACTTGTGCACATTGCTCCATGAATAAATGCTTCAAGGGAAAGATTTGTATATTCTTTAATTTCTTTAATATCTTTCTCTGATGCTTCACGGGCTAGTACTACTCTTTTAGCGCCTAATTCTTTATAAAACATGGCTGCTTCTTTGTTTAGAGTACTTGCCTGAGTAGAAACATGTAATTCCATTTTTAAATTTAGTTTTTTCCATAAAGCCATTACGGAAATATCACTAACAATAATAGCATCTACATCGCAATTATCCAATTTCATTAAATATTCTTCAAGGCCTTTAAAGTCTTCATCATGGAAAACAATATTTACAGTTACATAGACTTTTTTATTAAGCTTATGAGCAATATCTACGGCTTCTTTAATTTCTTCTAATGAAAAATTTTTAGCATTTGCTCTTAGGCTATAGTTTTTTCCACCTATATATACTGCGTCAGCTCCATAATAAAATGCTATTTTTAGTTTTTCAATATCTCCAGCTGGTGCTAATAATTCAATCATTTAAATCACCTATTCTATATACTGTTTTATTTTCAAAGAATTGGTTTTCATCATTTGTTATATTACCTTGTAATAGTTCTTCAAAATCACTTATGGATAAATCTCTAGGATCAATATAATAGAACTTAATATTGTTATCATATTTTTCATCTATTTTACCTATTATATTAAAAGGTTTTTTGTAAAATAAAACAGTTCCATACTTATTTTCATAAGCTATAAAGCTTTTATTTCCTGTAGTTAAATTAGCGCTAGTGATATTTTTTAAATTTTTATATTCGTTATAGAATGATAATAAGGTTCTTCTAGAATACATTGCCATATTAAATCCAAAAACTGGCAATATAACTTCTTTTTTTACATTATTTAAGATATATTCTAATTCACTTTTTTCAAGTTCACTTGATATTATTACACTGGATACTTTATCAAGCCAAATATTTATTGATGATGTATTTACTGCAAAATGATTTTGATTCCATATTAAAGGTATTTTACTATCTTTCATTATTTCATAAATGCCTAAATCTTCAAAAATTATTCCTTTACAAAAGGATAGTTTATCCTTGATTATCTTAAAATCATTTATGCTTTTATTATCTAAAACCCTATTTAATAATAAATAAGTGTTTTCATCTAAATCTTTAAGTTCTTCTATAGTAAAAGTTTCATAACCAATACTAAATTCTTCTAGCGCAAAAAGAAAGTTAGTAATACCTAACTTTTTATATTCTTCGATCTCAGATAATCTTTTTATTCTTATTAATATTTTACTATTTTTCATCATTTTTCTTAAAGCTTACTGATAATCCATCACCAATATCATAGTATTTAGTTATATAATCAGGGTTACTATCTAAAAAGGCTTTGTACTTTTCTATTTTATCAACAATTCCTTGAATGTTCTTGCTTTTAATTGAGCTTTTATTCTTAACTAAGCCATGAAAATTAATATTATCAGTAATAATTACTCCTCCTGGATTTAAATAATTACAAAATTTTTCAAAATATTTTATATATCCACCTTTAGCGGCATCTATAAATATTAAATCATATGAATGACCAGCTAAATTTACTTTTAGGGCATCATTATAAACAACTTCAATTCTTTTATCTAATTCACAACTGTTAACGTTCTTAACTGCTTCTTTATATCTTTTTTCATCTTTTTCAATTGTAGTTATTTCAACGTCAGGTGTAGCATTAGCCATTAGTATAGCTGAATATCCTATTGCAGTACCAATTTCTAGAACACTTTTTACATCATTTAATTTTATATATTTCATAATAAATTTTATCGAATCAATTTCAATTATCGGAATATTATTTGCTTCCGCATATCTTTCCATTTGAAAGATGGTTTCTTTCATAAAAATCACCTAGATGAATTATAACATAAATACATATTACAAATCAAATCGTGATTCTCATTAATATATGTTCAACGTATAATAAGAATTATGGTTGCTATTTAGAATTATTTTTTATATAATTTTATAAGATTATTTATTGTAATTATGTTATGATATTTTTTAAGGAGATTTTATTATGAAAATTAACGTTATGACATTTAATACTCAGCATTGTAAGAATTTCTTATCAGATCAAATAGATTATGATAGTATTTGTAATTTAATACAAAAGTATAAAGCAGATATTATTGGTTTAAATGAGATATATGGTAAGCGCTTTGATAGAAACATAAAAGCATCCCAAGCAGAGGAAATTGCTAGTAGATTAGGTTATTATTGTTATTTTGGAAAAGCTACTTACTTAAATTTTAAAGCATATGGTAATGCTTTAATTTCAAAATATCCAATTATAAGCGCTAGAGTAATTAAAGTTCCTTTTGGAATTATTAGACTGGGTAATAGATATTATGAAAGGCGTTCAATTATTGAAGCTATAATAAGCATTAATAATAAACAAATTAAAGTATATGTATGCCACTTTGGACTAAATGATGATGAACAAAATAATGCAGTAAATGCCTTAATAGCGAATATCAAAGCTGATGATAGTTTTATTATAATGGGCGATTTTAATACTTTTCCTGAGAATATTATTCTAAAAGATATAAAAAATATTACTAACGATACTTCTGATTATTATGATGGTCCTAAACTAAGCTGGCCATCTAATAAACCTAAGGTAAAATACGATTATATATTAACTAGTAAAAATATTAAAACAATTAAGTCTACTATTGCAAGTGATATTGTTTCTGATCATTTAGCAATTGTTTCTCAAATAGAATTATAAAAAAAGAGTATATTTATTATACTCTTTTAATATTCATACCATAAACCTTGTTTCTTAAGGCTTGATACTGTTTTATCATGTTCACCTTGAGTTTTGCTAAAGTATGTTTTTTTGTACTTATCAGCAACAAAATAATAATAATCGTGTTCTTCAGGTTCAATTACAGCATCGATTGAGGCAAGTGAAGGACTCGCAATAGGTCCAACTGGCAAACCAATTATTGGACATGTGCTTCTTGCGGATGTATTATATCCATTACATGATTGTAAGTTCTTAATTGATAAGTCTCTTGAAAAGTCTTTATTAACTGCATAATATGTAGTTACATCGGATCCTAAAGTCCAACCGGATTCTAATCGGTTATAAAATACTCCGGCTACGCCTTTTCGATCATCACTATTAGATCCCTCTAATTCTACAATTGAAGCAAGTGTCAGTAGTTCATGAACTGTATAATCAGATATTTCTATATCATTTTTATATACTTCTAGTTTTTGACCCATCGTACTTATTAATTTATTAATAATTTCATCTACTGTTACATTTCGTTTAAAGTTATATGTATCTGGAAATAAATAACCTTCTAGGGGATGATATATTTCACTATTTTTAACTACATCTGTTATAAACCAATATTTTTCTATCATTTTATCAACAAATTCATCAGAATCTAAATAATCAATTATCTTTTCCGGAGTTGTAGATTCTTCATTTGTATTATTATTAATTATTTCAGCAATCTTTTTAGCATAATCAGTTAATCTTTTTCCTTCAATAAATGTTGCGGAAATTCCTTCATTTTCTATTGATTTATTGCTGTTTAATATATCAATTATCTCGTTAATACTCATACTTTTTGTCAAGTTATATGTTCCAGCATATAATTCTTTTGATGAATTTAATTTAATAAAAAGCTTAAAAAACAAAGCATTTTTGATTAAGCCCTTTTTTTCTAAATCATCTGCTATTTTATTTTTAGATGAACCTGGTTCAACAATAAATTGGATGGCTTCATCACTATTTTTATCTTTAGGCCCTAAATATATTTTGGATGCAATTACAAAAGATAATAAACCAAGAACAATAACTGCTAAAAAAGCAAATAATATAGTATTAATTAATGGATTTTTTTTCTTAATCTTAAGCATCTTTACCCTCTATTTTTTCATTTAATGAAGCTAGGATACTTTGAATATTTTCCCATTCTTCATCAGATTCGATTTTGCCTAATGATAAATCCTTTCCTGTTGGGTCATAATAATTTGCATAAACTTTAATATTTCCGTTTTCGTCTTTAGTATTATCAGTAAAGACAATGTAGCTTTTTTTTAGTTTTTCGTCATCAAAAGTAAATAACACATCGCATTCTAATTCTTCTCCATTTGTATTCGTAATTGTAAATCTACTATTTTTATTTTCCATTGTTACATCTCCTTAAATAAGTATCTAAGATAATACATGCTGCTATTTCATCAATAACTTTTTTTCTTTTTTTTCTTGAAACATCAGCACTAATAAGTATATTCTCTGCTTCAACAGTGCTTAGTCTTTCATCTATTAATATAATATCTTTTTCGGTTTTTGTTTCTAATAACTTTTTAAAATTAATACTTCTTTCTGAGGCAAATCCTTGTGAATTATCCATATTTATTGGTAATCCTAATACTAGCTTATCTATGTTTTCTTTATGTACTATATCAATTACTTCATCAGCTAAATTATTGATATCTTCATATCTAATCACTTTATATGGCGACGCTATAAGTCCGAGACTGTCCGAAATGGCAAGACCAAGAGTTTTAGTTCCTAAATCCATTCCTAATATTTTCATTTTTCAATATAACTTTCTAGCAGGACTTGAAGGATTTTGGCTCTATCAATACCTAATATTTTATTTCTAGCATTTTGATATGAAGATATATAGCTTGCATCCCCTGTTGTTAAATAGCCTACTAACTGATTAATTGGATTATATCCTTTCTGTTTTAATGCATAATAAACTTCTTCTAGAACTTCATTTATAACAGCATTTTCTATTTCACTTGGAGTAAAAAGACTTGTATTCTCTAACACTTTACCACCTCAATTAACTTAATTTTATCATTTTATAATTTTTTATTCAATAGCATATTACTCGAGTAAATTATATATATATTTTTTAAATTAAAAAGCACCTAGTCTTTTGAAATAGGTGCTTTATTTTCAATTTGCATTTCTTTAGTTAGCATTAAATCTTTTAAGGCATCATCAACTGTGGTTGGTTCTTTATTTTCGTCAATTGTTTCTAAAATATTATTCTTTTCGGTTTTACTCTGATTATTTTTAGAATTTTTTGTTTTTTTCTTCTTATGAAAGAAAATAAAGTATGCGGCTATACCAATTATTAGAAAACTGATAATACCAATAATGATTATTATTTTTAAGTTACTATTTGAACTATTTTTATTTTCTTCAATAACTGGCACTACTCCAGTAGTTGGCTCTTCTTTAGGAACAAATTCTTCTCTTATTACAGTAATATTATAGATCTTTTTTTCTTCTGTCTCGGCAGAGGTTACTGTAATTGTTATTACGTTCTCACCTACGGCTAAATTGTCCCCACCTTTAATTTTCACATCAGCATTTTCATCTTCAGATACCGCATTAACAGTTAAGTTTTCTGTTTCATATGGAACAGTTGCCGTATAATCTAAATTAGATTTATTAAATTCTTCATTTAATTTAATTCCTTCAAGAGATAAGCTTGAAAGTAAATTTGAACCATCCGTTGTTGGCCCACGATAGATAATAAATTTATATTCATCGGTGTTTTTTTCATCTTCTGAAGTAAAAGTAAACGTTGCTTCATTTTTCCCCATAATAAGATTTAATTTATTGGGAGTTGCAGCATCACTTGTACATCCTAGTGTACACTCTACTTCAAGAGTAACACCAGATTGCTCATAAGAAGGTCTTATTGTTATTTGTTTAATAGTATCTTTAGTTACATAAATCTTATATTCTTTAATTTTATCTGAAAAAGCTGGTTTTATAGTAGCATTATTAACAGTAAAGTTAGTTAATTTAGCACTGGTATTTTTAGCTCTAGTAGTTGTCGTTATAACTTTTTTTAATGTAAGATTAATTGTTGGATTATTTTCTAATTCAAGTAATGTTTCATTTACTTTAACGTTTTGAATATAAAAATCCGTTTTCCCGTCTTCGGCAGATATATCAGTAATTTCAAAAGATGCTATGATACCCTCAGTAATCTCTTTTTTAGCTTTAGTGATAAAAATATTACCATTATTATCAGATTGAGCATAACCATACTCATTTTTCTTTGCTGATACGCTCACTAATTCACTATTAAAAATATAATCGAATTCTATTTGATTGATTTCTTCTTCTTCAGAATCCTTTTTTAAATATACATCGAAAGTTTTGGTTTCTTGCTCTTTAATTGTAGTTGAATCAACTGCCTTAATTTCAAAAGTAGCAGCACTTACATTAATAAAACTAAATAAACATATATATATTATCAATAATTTAATTTTCTTCATTAAACAACCTCTTTTACTATAAATAATTTTATCACATTGGTCTTTTTTTTCAAGTCCTAATTAATTATATCATTTTACTTAATATTTCATTCATAACATAG
>CACXEC010000112.1 GCA_902766545.1 uncultured Erysipelotrichaceae bacterium
CTGATTTAACTTAGACTATTTAAAATAGTCTTTTTTTATTATTAAAAATTAGTTATAATTATTTAAGGTGATTAAATTGTTTGGAAATTTAATAAATTTAGTAGTTGGATTATTTTTCTTAATTGGTGCGTTTATTGCTTTAAAGGTAAAGAACAATAAAGATTTAGTTAATTTTAGTATAGGTATGGCTTTTATTGTACTTATTATTTTACTTATAACTGACATTGTTCCTGAAACAGTAGAATCTTTTGATGAATATAGGTATTTATATATATTATCTGGTATCTTAATTGGATCAGGATTATTATTCTTATTAGAAAAGTTAGTGCCTCATCATGACCATTTTGAAGAAAAAAAGAAACATCATCATGAGGAACATTTAAAACATATTGGTACAATGACTGCACTTGCATTAATTATTCATAATTTAGTTGAAGGTATGAGTATTTATGGTGTAGTAAACAGTGATTTAAAAGCTGGTCTTATTTATGCTTTAGGTGTTGGAATGCATAATATTCCTTTTGGTATTGAAATAACCGCTTTTTTTGAGCATGAAAAGAATAATAAAAAGAAATGGATATTTTTAACTATATTATCTCTTAGTACATTTATTGGTGGAGGTGTTTTGTTTATATTTAATGATTTGTTAACTGAAAATGTATTAGGATTTTTATTAAGTATTACTATTGGAATGATTCTATACTTAATATTTAATGAGTTATTAGTTGAGTTAAAGGAAAACTTTAATAAGTATTCAATATATGGAATTATTTTTGGTGTTCTTTTAATGTTAATAGGGGTATTTATATGATAGGATTTGCTTTAGAAGGTGGAGGCGCCAAAGGTGCTTATCAAGCTGGTGCATACATAGCTTTAATTCAAAATGGGATTAAGCCAGATATTATTGCTGGCACTTCAATTGGATCTTTAAATGCTGCTTTAATGGCTCAGGGGGATATTAAAAAACTAGTGGATTTATGGCTTAATACAACTACAGATATTTTTGGAATTAATAGTGAAATTATTGAAAAGATTAAACATAAAAAGTTTACTAAAAATGACATTAAACCAACTTATGATAATATTCTTAGTATTATAAAGAATAAGGGGATAGATACTTCTGAATACTTTAAGATTATTAAAGATAATGTTGATGAAGAAAAGCTTAGAAAAAGTAAAGTAAAGTTTGGTCTTATTACAGTTAAATTAGATGGAATTCCTAAACCTTTAGAATTAACTATTGATGATATTCCAAAGGGCAAAGTAGCTGAATATATTTTAGCATCATGCTATTTACCAGTTTTTAAACTAAATCCAATAATTGATAATAATTATTATTTAGATGGTGGTTTTTACAATAATGTGCCAATATCTTTAGTGCAAAATTATGGTTGTAAAACGGTTTATTCATTAAGAATTAAAGGAATCGGTTTTAGAAGGAATAAGATTAATAAAGATACTAAAGTAATCGATATTATTTCCCGAAAGAGCTTAGGTCAAACTATTATTTTTGATCGTGAAAGCAATGAAAGAAATATGCGTTTGGGATATTATGATGCATTAAGGGTTATTAAAAACCTTGATGGAATAAATTATTATTTTAAGTATAAGAATAATAAGTATTATGATAGAATAGTTAGAAACGTTGATAAGAAGGTTTTAAATTGGTTAAAAATAAGATATAGAGTAAGAACCAATAAAGATTTAATTATCAAAGTAATTGAAAGAATATTGGTAGATAATAATGTAAATATCTTTAATGTTTTAGACATTAAAAAATGTATTTTTAAAATGAAATATAATTTTTTAAATATTAAAGATGATAATATTAAGAGTTTTATTAAGAGTTGCAAATTAATATAAAAATTAATATAATACAAATGCGAAGAAGGTGTTTTTATGGGAAGAGCATATGAAGTAAGGAAAGCTAGTATACAAAAAACTGGTGCTGCTAAAGCTAAACTTTATAGTACTTATGCTAAAGAAATATATTTAGCAGCTAAAAAAGGTAGTCCAGAAATAGAATCTAATATATCTTTAAAAAGAGTAGTTGATAAAGCTAAGAAAGAACAAGTACCAAGTGATATTATTAATAGAGCTATTGATAAAGCTAAAGGTGCTGGAACTGAAGATTATGAAGAAGTAATTTATGAAGGATTTGGACCAGGCGCTTCAACTTTTATTATTAAAACTTTAACTGATAATGTTAATAGAACTGTAGGTTTTGTAAGAGCCGCTTTTAATAAAGTAAATAAAAGTTTGGGAGTCACTAATTCAGTTTCTTATAATTATGATTATTTAGCGATAATATCATTTAAAAGTAATAAGGAAGAAGAATTATTTGAAAATATATTAAATGAGGGAATTGAACTTATTGATTTTGAAAATGAAGATGGAATTATTACCATAACTTGTAATCCAACTGATATTCATAAAGTAAAAGATATTGTTGAGAAAATAATACCTACTGTAGATTATTTATATGATGAAGTTGGAATGTATCCAAAGGATTATATTTCTTTAGAAGGCGAAGATAGAGAAGTATTTGACAAATTATATAATATGTTAGATGAAATAGATGATGTAACTGCTATTTATACTAATGTTAAATAAGACTGATTTTAAAATCAGTTTTTTTATTGTATTTTATTATTTAATATTTTATAATTTGTTTATAAGGTAGATGGTTTATTTGATTAGAAATATAAGATGTTTAACGTTATTTATTTTAGTTCTAATGTGTTCTTTTTCTTTTTTAGTTAGTGTTTTTTATAAAAGTGATTTACCAACTAATATAAAATATTATGCTTTGAGTAATGAAGTTAATCATGATTATTATGTTTGTAGAAAATCTGGAGAAAAAGGGTTTAAATATTCTAAATATGAGTTAACTGGATATACATGCCAACAAAAAAAAGCTAAGCTGTGTAAAAACATTTATGATAAAGGGGGATGTGACTTATATGAAGAAAATACTTATAATGAAGCCTCATCATGTTCCTGGAATAATATTCAAAATAGATGTATAAGTAAGAGTTTAGCTCCAAAAAAAGGTTGCTATTATTGTAATGATTATAACTCTTATTATTACTATGCTGGTGATGAGTTACGAGATAAATATTGTATTTATTCTGAAGAACGCATTCAAGATCCTAGTAATAAATCTAGATGTATTATTAATAATTCAGATTATATTCTAACAATTGTCTTAAACGGAGGATACTATATAAATGATTTGTACAATATTACCAAAGATCAATTCATGAATGATCCTACAATACCTGGTACAAAAGAAATTCAATATAAATGTCCATTTACTAGTAATGTTTCAACTATTGGATGTTTAATTACGCCTCCAATAAGAGATGGATATAAATTCTTAGGTTATTCATTTAATGGTAATATTCAAAAAGGGATTAATAACCGTAATTATTGGATAATAGTTAATAGGGAAATGACGCAAGGAAAACTTTATGCTAAATGGGAATCGATTGCAACTGCTAAAAAGCCCGGCTGTTATTTATGTGGAAATAGTTATTTATATTTTGAAAACGGAGAAGATTTAGGTGGATGCTACGAAGAACCGAATAATCAATATGAAAAGAATGATTTAATAGATGATGGTAAGGGGAGACATCCATGTAAGCCTAAAACTACTTCTTCTAATTCTTCATTTAGTGAGGAAAATCCTGGTAATAATTATCAATCCCCAAATCAGAATAACCACCAAACTCAAAATAAATCTACAACCACTACTCAATCAAGTGAAAATGGAGATAGGGATGCCGAGGTAGTAATAATAGAGGAAGATCCAAAAAGTGATGAGGTAAATGCAAATAGATATGCTAAAGATGGA
>CACXEC010000113.1 GCA_902766545.1 uncultured Erysipelotrichaceae bacterium
CGTGGAGAAATCTATATGCCACTATCATCATTTAATAAACTAAATGAAGAAAGAGAAAAAAATGGAGAAGCCTTATTTCAAAATCCAAGAAATGCTGCAGCTGGATCAATTCGTCAGCTAGATTCAAATATTGCTAAAAAAAGAGGCTTAGATGCTTTTTTCTATCATGTACCTGAAACTTTAAAAACTACACATTATGAAACGCTTATGGATTTAAAAGAATATGGCTTAACTGTTAACCCAAATATTAAATTAGTTCACAACATAAAAGAAATTTTAGACTATATTAATTATTGGACGGAACATCGCTTTGAACTTCCTTATGATATAGATGGTATCGTTATTAAAGTTAATGATATTAATATGCAAAGAGAATTAGGTGCAACTGCTAAATATCCAAGATGGGTAATTGCTTATAAATTTCCAGCTGAAGAAGTAAAAACTAAACTCACAAATATTATTTGTACCGTAGGCCGTACAGGTCAAATAACTCCAAACGCAGTATTTGATCCAGTTAAAATAATGGGATCTACAGTAAGAAGAGCAACCCTACATAATGATCAATATATTAAAGATAAAAATTTACTTATTGGAGATACAATTCTAGTTAGAAAAGCTGGCGATGTAATTCCAGAAGTAGTTGGTTCTGTTGTAGCTGAACGTAAGGGAACTGAAATAGAATTTATTATGCCAGAGAACTGTCCTATTTGTAATACTAAGCTTATAAGAACTAATTCTGGCATAGATCTAAAATGTCCTAATGATAATTGTCCTGCTAGAAGTATTGAATCTTTAATACATTATTCGGATCGTAAAGCTATGAATATTGAAGGATTGGGAGAAAGAATTATAGAAGATTTTTATAATATGGATATTATAAAAACTATTCCGGATATTTATAACCTAAAAGATAAAAAAGAAGAATTAATTGAGCTTGAAGGATTTGGTAATAAAAGCGTTAATAATCTGCTTGATACAATCGAAAAATCTAAGCAAAGCTCCCTAGAAAAACTACTATTTGCAATTGGAATAAATGGTATTGGTGAAAAAAATGCTAAAGTATTAGCCAAAAAATATCATAATATGGATAATTTAATGAATGCTACAATTGAAGAATTAACAAATATTCCCGATATTGGGCCAATTTTAGCTAATAGTATATATAAATTTTTTAAGGAAGAAGATAACATTGAGCTAATTAATCATTTAAAGGACATTGGTATTAATATGAATTATTTAGGTGCTAAAACTGTTGAAAACCCTAATCTTTTAAACAAAAAAATAGTAGTTACTGGATCTTTAACTAAATATACTAGAGAAGAAATCCAAAATTTAATTGAGTTAAATGGCGGTAAATGGAGTACATCAGTTACTAAAAATACCGATGCTGTTATAGTTGGAGAAAATCCTGGTAGCAAATTTGATAAGGCTAAAGAATTAAACATTCCAATTTGGAGTGAAGAAGACTTTGAAAAAATGATATAAATAATAAGATATATCATTTTTTCTTTTATTTGAATTAAAATAGTATGTATTGTATAATATTATTGCGAGGTGGATTTTATGGGAAAAATAAAGGGGTTTTATCAAAATAATCGTATATATTGCTTTTTAATGGGCATTAGTATTTTTTGTTTACTGTTAATAGCCCTAGCATTTTTTGTATATTTCATTAATCAAACTAAGAATGATTCTTATGGTAATCGTTTAAATGGTATTGAAAATGTTCAAATTAGTAAAGAACATAAAGCTGAATTAATAAAATATTTTACAGACCAAGAAAATGTTGAAAAAGCGACAATCAATGTTAAAGGTAAAATAATTTATACTAATGTTTATTTAAAAGATGGAAATATTGAAACAGCTCAAAGTTTAGCAATTAAATTTTTAGATCTTTTAACCGAAGATGAAAAAAATTTTTACGATATAAACTTTACTATTATAAAAAATAGTGGAGAAAATGATGAAAAATCATTCTCCATAATGGGATATAAGAAGAGTGATAAAACAATTATTTCATGGACGAAAGTAAATGGTGAAAAATGAAAAAAAGAAGAAAACTAATTATTAGTATAATTAGTGCAATTGCTATTTTAGGCATTGGGATATTTGTCTATTATAAATTCTTTTACGATGCTAATAAGCTAAATCTTGTTGAACAAGAATGGATTAATGATCATAAAACTTCATTAATTAATTTTAATATTCCTAACGATATTAATGTTTTTGCTAAAACTGGTAAAGGAGTTTTTTACGATTTTTTATCTGATTTAGAAAAAGATGATAGTATAAATTTTAATAGAAATATAAATGATAAAAACGAAGTAAACGGTTTAGGTTTTGTTGTTAATGATAAAATAGATGCTAAAGATTTATTAATTTATACAGACCACTATGTAATAGTATCTAGAGAAGCAAACAGTATAAGAAACATTAATGATTTACGCGGATTAACCATTGGAGCACTAGCTTCTGATATTAGCAAAATGTCTGCAAATTATAATAATAACCTTACATATGTAACTCTAGATACAAAAGACAATTTAGTAACAGCCTTAAAAAATAATAAAGTTTCTGTAATATTAGTGCCATTAATGGAATATATTGATGAAATACTTAGTAATAATTATAAAATAGTTTATCATTTAGACGATATGACAACTAGTTATTATATTCACTTAGGTGATGAAAAAACATTAAATAGTATTGTAAGAAAGTATTATAATAACTGGATAAAAAATAGATATGAAACACTATACTATGAAAATTTATACGACTTATTTATTGATAAGTTAAACATAACTCAAATAGATATAGATTCACTTACAAATAAGAATTATGTATATGGATTTGTTAATGAAGCACCATATCAAAATTTATCAAGTTCACAATATGGTGGAATAGTGCCATCTTATTTAGAAGAATTTGGAAAATTTAGTAAAGCTGAATTTACATATACTAAATTTAAATCATTTTCTGATTTATTAAATGCCTTTAATAAATCAAAAGTAGATATTTACTTTAATAATACATCAATAACTAATGATAAAATTAGTATAAAAACTGATTTAAATGATAATTATTATATAATTAGCCCATTAAAAAACTTTATAAAAAAAAGTAATTTATTAGACTTTAATAATGAAGAAGTATATGTTATAAAAGACAGTATCTTAGAGTCAGTTTTAAGTAAATATAAAAATATATCATTAAAAACTGTTAAAAACGAAAAAGAATTAATAAAACTTTCTAAAAAGAATAAAGTAATTGCAATTCCAGGGGAAACATATGAGTACTATAAAAATAAGTCTATTATTAATTATCATATAGTTTTTTCCGGCTATAATGATAATTATAGTTTCAAATATCAAAAAGAAGATACTTTTAGTAAATTATTTACTTATTTTGTAAATTTTTTAAGCCCAAATCAAATGACTAATAATGGAATTAATACTTACCGCTTAGCTGAATCTAATGGCTCATTAATAAGTGCAATTGCCAAATATATTTTACTTATTATTGCAGTAGTTATTGTATTAATCGTTATAGTTACTTCATCTAAAAAAAGAATAAAACTTAATACTAAAATAAAAAAAGATGAGAAACTTAAATTTATTGATATGTTAACGTCCCTAAAAAATCGCAACTATTTAAATGAAAGAATCAAAATTTGGAATCAAAACACAATTTATCCACAAGCTATAATTGTAGTCGATTTAAATAATATAAAATATTTAAATGATACATTTGGCACAAAAGAAGGGGATAAACAAATAATGGCAGCTGCAAACATTTTACATCAAACACAGTTAGATAATACTGAAATAATGCGTACAGATGGTAATGAATTTATGATTTATTTAGTAGGGTATGCTGAAAAACAAGTTATAAATTATATGAAAAAGTTAATTAAAGAATTTAATGATTTACCATATGAATATGGTGCTGCTTTTGGTTTTAGTATGATTGTTGATGATCTAAAGCTTATCGATGATGCAATAAATGAAGCTACAATTCAAATGCGTGAAAATAAGGAATTAGAAAATGAAAAATCAAAAGATGAGAGTGAGTAAATTTTTATCTATAAAAAAAGAACAAGCAAAAATTTTTTGGAAAAAAATATGGGAAATATTGAACTGGCCAGAAATGGGCGTCCTTCCAGGACAATTAGCCTTTTTCTTAATCCTATCTCTTGTACCAATAATAACTCTAATTGGATATGCAGCATCATATTTTGATATTTCTTCTAATTATATAATTGAATTAATTCATAATAACTTTAATGAAGAAGTTGCTAATGTTGTAGTGCCAATTATTGAAGGTAAATCTTTAGACCTTAGTTTAATAATAATGCTTATTGCAATGTTTTACTTTGCTGCTAATGGTCCTGCTTCAATTATTTATACTGCCAATGAAATACATGGAATTAAACAATCAAGTTGGTTTAAGCGAAGACTAAAAGCTATGGTAATTACAATTATCTTAGTTATATTATATTTGTTTATTTTAATTGTTCCTTTATTAGGAGAAAAAATTATATCTGCTGTAGATTACTTTAATATTAAAACTATAATTACAAATATATTAGCAATATTACAAGGACCAATATCTTGGATAATAATCTTTGTCTTTATTAAAACTATCTTTACCTTAGCACCAGATAAAAAAATTCCAAGTAAACAAATTAATATTGGAGCAATATTTACAACTATCGGTTGGATATTAATAACTAATTTATATGGATACTATGCATCACATTATGTAAGATATGATATATTTTACGCAGGATTATCTAATATTGCCATTTTAATGTTATGGATTTATTTATTAAGTTATATTTTAGTTATAGGATTAAGTTTAACTACTAAAATAACTCATGAAAAATTGGAAAAAACAGGTTCTATAGAAGTACAAAAGTAGAACATAATATAAGTATGTACAAGAATATTACTATGTACATTTAAGCTATAATAGTCCAAAGTTTAATATAAACCAGAAGATATTATGGAGTAATATTCGAAGAAGTAATGATTATTATTGCTTCTTTTTTGTTATTTAAATGAGATCAAAATTATAGTATAATAAAATCGTGATAGATATGGATATATGTTCTGATGGCGATATTCTTAATATAATAAGAGTAGCCTTAACTGTACTAAAAATAATAAGAATAGTTTTACCGCTGATATTAATTATAATATTAACAATAGATTATTATGAAGTGATTTTTCAAAATAATAACAAAGGCTTAAGCGATTGTAATAACCGTGCATTAAAAAGATTAGTAGCAGCCTTAGCTATTTTATTTGCCCCAACAATTATTAATGTAGTGGGAAATACTACAAATGAAATTGATTTTATTAGATGCATTCAAGAAGCAACTCCAGAAGGAATTAATAATGCTTTTATAAAAACTGCAGAATCATTAGTAAAAACTGCAGAAGAAACTAAGATAAATTCCGACATTATAAGAGCTGAAAATCAAATAAGAAGAGTTAAAGATGGGGATATAAGAGAAGATTTATACAATCGTATAAACACTTTAAAAGAAAGCATAAAACAAGAAGAAACAAGTGAACCTATAACGCAAAAGATAACTGAGCAAATTGAAATAAAATCGGGTTCATCTTTAAAATCATATACCTCAAGCAATAATCAAACTTTACAATATTATGAAATAATACCAAATAATCCAACTAATAAAATGCCATTAATAATTTATTTACACGGAGACTGGGAAGCTGATGACATAAATCGCATTGAAGATCTTCCTATCTATAATTATGCTAAGAATAATAATCAAAATTATGTCTTTATAGCACCACATTCACCATATAAAGATTGGATTAGTGCAAATATTACTTTAGCTTTAAAGGAACTAATAGATAATGTCATAAATGATTATGATATTGATAAAAAACACATTATTATCATGGGAGCATCACGTGGATCAATTGGAACATGGAATATGATTGCAAAGTATGGAAACTTCTTTTCTGCTGCTGTACCTATAAGCTATTATCCAACCACTAATGGAGATGCAAATGCATATGTTAGTGTTCCTATTTTTGGTGTATCCGGTAATTCCGGCAGTTTTGAATCATCAATCAACAGTGGAATGATTAACATGATTAATAGAATAAAAAGTGCTGGTGGAATCGCTGAAATGCATACTATAAGTGGAAAAACACATAACGATATAGCTCAAAATTTACCTTTAGATGAAATGTTTAATTGGGTTTTATCAAAGTAAATACTTGAAAAAACAAATTAATATGATAAAATCTATTTATGGGTGGTAAAAATGAAACAAAAGAAATTAAAATCTAAAAGATATGTTAGTGAGGATACAAAACAAATACAAAGCTTAATATTTATAACTCTAGGTGTTATATTATTTGCGCTAGCAATTTACTTTTTAACTGATATTATAACTAAAAAGGCAGAAAATAAAAAAATTGATTTTGATTATTCATCATGTACAGTTGGAACAATGTTTAATAGACCTTATGATGAATACTTTGTCTTTGCCTATAAGGCTTCTGATACTAATGCAAATGAATATAAGAGCTTGATATCAAAATATGATGCTAAAGAAGATTCTATTAAAATATATACTATAGATTTAGATGCTAATTTAGACAATAAATACTTAAGCGATAAATCTAATACCAATCCTCAAAAACCAAGTGATGTAAAAATAAATAATTCTGCTTTAGTTCATATAAAGGGTGGAAAAGTTGTTAAATATTACGAAAATTTAGAAGACTATAAAAAAGTGTTAAATTAACGCTTTTTTATTTTATTCTATTCCTTTTTTATGATAATATTAATATAGAGATGATAATATGAAATCAAATAATAAAGCAACCTTTAAATTATGGGAAGTTATCTTAATAACTCTTGTTTCATCACTAGTAATGAGTTTAAGTACAGGATATGTTGTTTTTAGAAGTAAAGATAAAGTTCCTAAAACTGATTCTAAATATATTAATGAATTTATTTCATCTTATAATAATATTATAAATAATTATTATGCTGATAAGGATGAAAAAATAGATGAAAGTGCCTTAATAGATGCCGCGATAAACGGAATGCTTTCCTATTTAAAAGATCCTTATACAACTTATTTAAATGAGAATAATACTAATCTATTAACAGATTCATTAAATGGAACATATGAGGGTATTGGCGTTGAAGTAAATAATACAATTGATAATACTATTGAAATAGTAAATGTATTTGCCAATTCTCCAGCAGATAAAGCAGGAATTATTGCCGGAGATATAATATTAAAAATAGATGATGTTGATTTAGCAGATAAAGATGCCAGTGAAGCAGTTAATCTAATTAAAGAAAATAAAGCAGGTAAAATTAATATTTCTGTAAAAAGAAATAATGAAATATTAAGCTTTAATCTTCAAAAATCGACTTTAAATATTCCTATAGTTTCTAAAGAAATATTTAACAATAATAATAAGAAAATAGGATATATTCAAATAGCTAAATTCACTGATACTTCATATGAACAATTTAGTGAGTCACTTGATTTACTTGAAGATAGTTTTATTGATAGTTTAATTATTGATGTTAGAAATAATACAGGTGGCTATTTATCAAGCGCCACTAATATAGCAGAATTATTTTTAGAAAAAGGTAAAGTAATATATTCATTAGAAAATAAATTATCAAAAGATGTTACAAAAGATGTTACAGAAGAGGCACGTGATTATAAAGTAATAGTACTAATGAACAAAGGGACTGCATCAGCTTCAGAAGTTTTAGCTGCTGCCTTAAAGTATAGTTATAATGCTATTTTAATTGGAACTCAAAGCTATGGCAAAGGAAAAGTTCAAAGAACAGCAACGCTAAATGATGGATCAATGTATAAATATACATCTGCAAGATGGTTAACACCTAAGGGAGACTGTATTGATAATACTGGGCTTTCCCCTGATATATTAGTTGAGCAAAGTGAAGAATATATGAATAATCCAACTTTTGAAAATGATAATCAACTTCAAACCGCAATTTATGAACTAAGTAAATAAATCTCTTAAAATAGAGATTTTTTTATAATTTAATAGCTATAAAATAATAATTTTGTTATAATAAGCCCTAGGGGGAATAACATATGGAAACATTGGAATTCAAAAACTATAACTTAAAAATAACACTATCACCATTTATAAATATAATTGGTAAAGAAGCAAGTGGGAAAACTAAACTCTTAAAATACTTAATTAATAGAATTAATGGAAACGGAATTCTTTTAGATGGAAAACCTATAGATAGTTATGATTTATCTTTTTTAAGAAAAAATATTGCTGCAGTATTAAAAAAGCAAGAGTTTAAAACAAAATATGTAAAAGAAGAATTATTATATTACCAATTAAGAGTTAATAATAATGAAGAAGAAGCTTATAAAAATATTAATAATTTTGCAAAATTCTTTGGTCTTGAAGAAATAATAGAAAGTGAAATTAATAATTTAAGCACATATGAAAAAGCATATTTAAAAATTTTATCACTATTAATTATTAATCCAAGTATTTTAGGAATTGATGATTTACTAACATATTTAAAAATAGATGAAAAAATGAAAATTATCAAATATGCCAAAGAAAATAATATATGTATTTTAAATGTAACTTCCAATTCAGAAGAACTTCTTTATGGAACCGATATTCTTATTTTAGACCATAATAAAGTAGTTGCTTACGACAAAACAAATAAATTTTTTGAAAATAAAAATTATTTGGCTAAGATTGGTATGAATGAACCATTTATAGTAGAGCTTAGTTCTAATCTAGATTATTATGATTTACTTCAAAAAAAATATTTTAATATGAGGAGTTTAATTGATGAGTTATGGAAGTAGAATATTCTAATGATAAATTTAATAATCGCTCGTTTACGGGATTTATTGGAGAAATTACTGACTTATCTCATATTATAAATGACATTAATAAAATAAAATTAAAAAGAAATATAAAAGTAAAAAGAATAATTAAAAATGATGAAGACTTAAAAATGCTAGGATTAAGTAAAGAAATTCTAAAAACTAAAATAAAAGATCTAAGTGAATCAGAATATAAATTAGTTTTATTAATCAAAACTTGTGCATTGAAACCAAATATAATTATTTTAAATAATTTTGATTTAGGTTTTAATTATAAAACTAAATCTAAAATATCTAAATATATCAAAACAATTAATGCCCTGTATAATATAGATTTTATAATAATAACTAATGATTTATTATTTATAAATAAAAATGCTAAGCATATTATTATTGCTAAAAATGAAATTATTAAATATCAGGGTGATATTTTAACCGCTATAAAGCAAGGTTTATTAGAAAAATTACCAATTATAGACTTTATAGATTTAGCTAGAGAAAAAAATAAAAAAATAGAATATACCCTAGACAAAAAAGAATTATTAAAAGCAATTTATAGGAGCGTCTTCTAATGAGATATTTAGTAAGCTTAAGTTATGATGGTAGTAAATTTTATGGTTTTCAAAGATTAAATAATCACTTATCAGTACAAGAAGAAGTAGAAAAAGCATTAAGCAAAATAAACAAATCTGTTGTAGTAGTTAAAGGAGCAGGACGTACTGACCGTGGTGTTCATGCCCTAGGGCAATGCATTTCTTTTGATTTAAATATAAATATTGACGTGGAAAATTTAAAAGAAGCATTGAACTCTCTTTTAAAGCCAAGTATTTATGTTAATTATTGCAAAGAGGTTTCTAATGATTTTCATGCAAGATTTGACTGCATAGAAAAAACATATGAATATATTATAAATTTAGGAGAATATGATCCAATTAATAACGATTATTTATATAATTATAATCACAAATTAAACATTATAAAAATGAAAAAAGCATCCACGTATTTGATTGGACCACACTCCTATAAAGCCTTCGTTTCCGGAGAAAGATTAAACTATAATAGTATCATTTCAAGTGTCAAATTTAGAAGACAAGGGCCTTACTTAAAAATAACTTTTAAAGGAAAAAGTTTCTATCGTTACATGATTAGAAACATGGTTGGTGCACTAATTCTAGTTGGAGAAGAAAAAGAAGAACCTTCTATTATTAAAGATATGCTAGAAAAAAACAAAAAAACAGCAAATTATATGACAGTACCAGCCAGTGGTTTGTATTTAGTTGAAATTAAATATTAAATTGTAATCTATTTTACAATTTTTTCTTATATAATGGACTTTAATCATTAAATTTAGTACAATTAATTAAGAAGGAGTTAAAATGAATTATACCGTTAATGGAAATAATATATTTTTTATAATCATAGTAACATTTATATCAAGTTTAATATTAGTCCCAATTATTAAAAAAGTTGCCATACATATAAATGCCATGGATATTCCAAATGCAAGAAAGGTTCATACAACACCAATGCCAAGATTAGGTGGACTTGCAATATTTTTATCATTCTTATTAGGATATATATTATTTGGCCAAATAACTGTTCAAATGATATCAATTCTAATAGGAGGATTTATTCTTATTATTTTAGGAATATGTGATGACATAAATGCAATAAAAGCAAGATACAAATTTATAGTTCAAGTTATAGCGGCCTTAGTAGTTGTATTTTATGGTAATATTTATTTACCTTCAATTAGTGCTTTTGGCTTAAATATAAATTTTGGCTTATGGGGTTATCCACTTGCAGTCTTATTTATAGTAGCTATTATTAATGCCATTAATTTAATAGACGGTTTAGATGGATTAGCTGCTGGAACCTGTTCAATATTCTACTTAACAGTATCAATAATTGCTTTCTTTCTAGAGAGATTAAATGGATTAGATGTTATTTTGTGTCTTATTATGCTAGGAAGCACCTTAGGATTCTTAATATATAACTATCCACCAGCATCTATCTTTATGGGAGATACTGGTAGTATGTTTTTAGGATTTATGATAGCAGTTATTGCCCTTTTAGGATATAAAGCTGCAACTGTAACATCACTAATTGTACCAATAATTATCTTATTTTTACCAATTTTAGATACTATATTTGCTATTATTAGACGTATATTAAAAGGAGAAAATATTGGTAAACCAGATAAATCTCATATTCATCATCAATTACTAAAATTAAATAAATCTACTAAAAAAACTGTTCTTATGATGTATGCTTTTAATTTTTTATGTTCATCAATATCTATTTTCTATGCCTTAGGAGATAATCATTTAGCAATAATTCTTTACATAGTGTTAATTGTAATTACAGTAATCTTAATCTTTAAAACAGATATCTTATTTGAACATAAAAAATAAAAATATTATCTTAACAGATTGAAGTTGAAATAATTCATGATATAATTAAAATGAGGTGCAAATATAAATGACTTTTAAACGAGTAATAAATAACTTTAAAAAATATAGTTTTCTTTTAAGCGAACTAATCAAAAGAGATTTTAAAATAAAATATAAAAGAAGTGTATTGGGAGTATTATGGAGTATTCTATATCCACTTTTAATGATGAGTGTTATGGCAATAATTTTTACTAATATGTTTAAATTCAGTATGGAAAACGTTAACTATTTAGTATATTTAATGAGTGGATTATTAATATGGAATTATTTCTCAGAAGCAACTAACAATTCATTAACATCTGTAGTTGGCAATTTCTCATTAATTAATAAAGTATACATACCTAAATATATTTTCCCTATTGCAAAATGTTTATTTGCTGGTATTAACTTTTTATTTACTCTAATTCCTTTCTTTTTAATTGTATTTATATCTGGCAATCCTGCAGAAGGAACTAAATGCACAATTAATATTTATTATTTATTAATACCGATAATATTTTTAGGGGCATTAATGTTTACTATTGGTATATGTTATTTATTATCAACTGTAACTGTATTTTTACGTGATGTTATTTATATATGGGGAATAATGCTAACTATTTTAAACTATTTTACCCCAATATTTTATTCGATAACAATCTTACCTAATGAGTTACAAAATATCTTTAAATTTAATCCGCTATATGTTTATATTAACCAATTGAGAGAGATAGTATTATTTAATACTCCTCCTACTATACAATATTTATTTATTGGACTACTAGTTGGATTTTTCACAATGTTACTAGGTATGTTGATTTTTAGAAAGAAACAAGATAAATTTGTTTATTACATATAGGTGAAAATTATGATAAAAATAAAAAATGTTTCAATGAAATTTAATTTAGGAGTTGAAAAAGATAATTCCTTAAAACAAGTATTTATTAAGTTATTAAGTTTTAAAAAGAAAAAGAAAAAAGATTATTTTTGGGCTCTAAAAAATATTAGCTTTGAAATTGAAAAAGGAGAAGTAGTTGGAATAGTAGGAAGTAATGGCGCTGGTAAAAGTACTTTACTTAAAGTGGTATCTGGTGTCTATAAACCAACAACTGGGCATGTTGAAGTTGATGGTAAAATATCTCCAATGATCGAATTAGGAGCTGGTTTTGATGGAGAACTTACAGCTAGAGAAAATATTTATTTAAATGGAGCCATATTAGGTTATTCTAAAGAATTTATAAATGAAAAGTTTAATGAAATAGTTGAATTTTCTGAACTTAAAGATTTTCTCGATGTTCCTGTTAAAAATTTTTCATCTGGTATGGTTGCAAAATTAGCCTTTTCAATCTCAACAGTAGTTGATCCTGAAA
>CACXEC010000114.1 GCA_902766545.1 uncultured Erysipelotrichaceae bacterium
AAATAATGACTTAACGGGATTTAGTACGGTAAGAGTAAAGGTAATAGCTGAAAATGGAAATACATCACTTTATTCAATAGATATAGAGAAATATGCCTTTAATGAAAGATTAGAAAAAATATTATCAATTGGGGCTAGCATAATTGCCATAGTTGGTGGTATACTAATAATAGTTAAGAATAAGAAAAGAAAAATGAAAGAATACTTAGGGAAGTAGGTAAGATATGAAAAAAATAATTTTTTGTTTAATTCTTTTGATGCCATTAGTAGTTTTTGCTGATGTAGATCAAAGTACACAAACAACATATTGGCAAGTTTCAGAAAATGGATCTGTTAGTGCTTGCTTTGAGGAGGAAAATAAAAATAATACTAGTACTCTAGCAAACGGAACTAGTGGTTATTATCTACAATGTGTAAAAGTATCATGTTCTAACGGAAAAAATGTTCACACGGTTGATCATCCGTTAAGTAGCGCTTTAACTTGTGCAAACGGTAACACTAATCCATATAATATTATTTCATCTTCTGGAGGAAATGGAGTTGAATTAGAACAAGGAAAGTCTTGTGATGAAAATGGATTATATTTATATGCTACTCAGTCTATAAGATATGATTGTTCTAAAACATATAGTGGCGCTGACTATATCTCTAATAGTAGTAATAATGGTGGCGATACAAATAATAACAGCAATAATAGTAATACAGAACCAAGTAATACCAATCCTCCTGATACGGGAGTTGAAGATTATATTGGCATTTTTGGAATAAGTATTATATTGTTTGTTACAGTTTATTATGTTATTAATAAAAAGAAAGTTTTTAATGAAACCTTATAGGTTTCTTTTTATTTTAACAAAAAATAATTGAATTTATAGTTAAATACTAGTATAATTTTACTTAGGATATGGTGATTTTATGAAGAAATTGTTGTACTTTCTTTTATTAATTATTCTATTTCCTATGATTGTATGGGCGGATACTAGTGAGAGTAGCAGTGAAGTAAAAGAAACTGCCGAAGAAGTTATTGAAAGCCCTGATACAGGAGTTAATGATTATTTTTTAGTACTTGGATGTATAACGATTTGTATTAGTGCTGGACTTTATATAATTAATAAAAAACAAATTTTTCAAAATTATTAGGAAGAGGTTGTTATGAAGAAAATTATTTATTTATTGGGATTGTTTATATCATTACCTACAATTGTTTTTGCTACAAGTTCATCTACACCAGTTGGTAATGATATTGGATATAATGCATGTTTGAATTTTCAGGATAAAGCGGTCTATGCTGGAGGATCTGGATATTTTGGACATTGTAAAAAAGCTACTTGTTCAACTGGAACATGGTCAACTTCATATTTGTATTCTAGTAATATGGTAACATGCTCTAATGGAAATAGAAATTATTTAGTTAAAACAATAAATGATGGTTGTCAGCAATACAGTGGTTCTTGTACGCCAACTTTTGATACTAAGTATTGTTCTGCAGTAACTTTTTATGATTGTAGTAAAAATAAAGATGGAAGTACATATATTTCTCCTAATCAGCCTACTACGACAACTAAAAAGAGTGTAAAGCCTACTAAAAAAACAACCACAACAACAACTACAACAACTACAACAACTACTACCACGACGACAACGACTGAGCCTATAGTAGTTTTAGATGATAATAATTATTTAAAATCTTTGAAAATATCTGAAGGAAAAATTGATTTTGATAAGGATATTCTATCGTATGAAATTGAGGTTAATCGTGAAATAACTTTTATTGATGTAGAAGCTGAGACAGAAAGCAATAAAGCTAAAGTTGATATTGAGAATAATAATGAAATATCTGAAAATGTTCCGATTATTATTACTGTAACTGCTGAAAATGGGGAAACAAGAGCATATAGTATTTATATAAAATATGAAGAAGTATTAATTTCTTCTAATAATTTAATCGAGCAGTTAGATATTTTAGGATATGATTTAAAATTTAGAAGTGATGTTAATGATTATCAATTAAAAATTGGTAAGAAGGTTAGAGCTTTAGATATAAATGTTAAATTACAAGATGAAAAGGCTAATTATACAATTTATGATAATGACAATTTAAAAAATAAAAGTGTTATTAGAATTGAAGTAACTGCTGAGGATGGAAGCGTTAATACTTATACAATTGGCATTATAAAAAAGACTGGACCATCTATAATAGTTATTATTTTACTCATTTTATTGTTTGGTATAATTGGTGTTGTAATATATAAACTTATTAAAAGATTTATGCCAGCTAAAAAAGATGAGGATTATGATTATGAATAAGCACTTAGTGCTTATTTTTTGTTATTTATTAAATTAATAAAATTTATAATTGATACATTTATTTATTTGAGGTATAATACTAATATATGGTAGGAGGAATATAAATGAAAGAAGCGTCTGGTGAACTTAGTATGACAGCAGTAGCTGTTGTTGCTATTGCTGCAATAGGAGTTGTATTTACTACTTTAATTTGGCCACAAATTAAGGCAACTATTGTTAATAATACTAAATGTAATCAAGCTATTAGTTGTGAAGCATCTAATGGAAAAACTACGAGATGTACTGTATGTAAAGATGAAGCTTGTAATCAAACTGAAACTATTAATTGTCCAGTAAAATAGGTGATTTTAAATGAGAGAAGCTATAGGTGGTACTTGGTTGTACTCGATAGTTATTGTTTTTATTGTGCTTTTTACTAGTTATTTAGCAGTTTCTGTAAATTATTCTAAGGCTTTTAAAGTAAAAGATAGAATAATAACGATTATTGAAAATAATGAAGGATTAAATTCTGATTCAAGGGATTTAATTAGTGATTATTTGTCAGCAAATGGTTATTTTGTTTATGGTAGTTGTTCTAAGGGTGAAAAGGGATATGAACAAAGCAATTCTTTAGATTCAAAGTATAAGTATTGCGTTTCTAAAAAAGAATCGGGAACCGGTACTTATCGAAAGACTTATTATAAAGTTAAAGTTTTCTTTAGAATTGATTTGCCTATTATAGGTAATTTCTTTACGTTTCCAGTAAGTGGTGAAACTAAAGCTGTACATTTTGCAAATGATAATTTATAAAAGAAGTGATTAAAGATGAATTTATTAATAGAAAATTTAAATAGCGCTATATTAAATAGCATTGATATAAATGTTATTAAAACTTTAAATGGAGAATTAACTAGAGATGATTTAGAAAGTAGCTTAGTTAATTTAACTTATAATAAAGTTATTATTGATATTACGGCTATAAAAAACTATTTTGATTATTCATCTTTATTTAGTTTTTTAAGTTTTTTTGATAGTAATAATGTTATAATACTTTTAAATAATAGTGAGATTGTTAATAGTAAGGGATTTATATCTAAATTAGTAGAGGAAGGATATTATAATTTTACTAAAAATGTTGCAGGTATTACTTACTTATTAGAACATCCAAATAATTTATCTGATGTTGAGAAGTATTTAATATCAAATAATAATGGCCAAAGTAATATTTATAATCCCTTAAATTCTAGTACTGTACAAGATCATAATCAGAATGCTACACCAATTAGTTCTAATAATAGTGGGACATCTAAAACTAAAGTGATTGGTATTAAAAATCTAACTAGTCATTCTGGTGCAACAACATTAATGTATATGATGATAAAACAGTTAAAATTAAATTATCAGGTTGCAGGTATAGAATGTTTAGGTCAAGATAGTATATATTTTAGAGAACCTGATATTACTATGTCAACTTCATTAGAAGATGTTAAAATGAGGGTAAACGCTCTAAATAATAGAGATGCAGTTATAATTGATTTTAATGATATTGATGCTAGTGAGTTGTGTGATGAAGTATTATATTTAGTTGATCCTGGAATTATAAAATTAAATAAAATAATTAAAGGAAATGTTAATATTAATGACCTTATGAATAAAGGAAAAATTATTTTAAATAGAAGTCCTTTAAAAGATGAAGAAGTCGCCAATTTTGAGTATGAGACTAAAATGAAGGTTTTTTATAATATGCCTAATTTTAATGATAGAGCTGAAAAACTTCAAAAAGTGGATATTTTACTTGTTAAATTAGGATTTAATAAGCAAGGAAAAATTGGACTGTTTGGTTCATTTAAATAATTTATATTGACATTAAAAAATAAATAATATAAAATTGTATTATAGTTAGTAAATTGAAGTGAGGAGAGATATTATGTTATTATTTGGCGAAGCTTTATGTGATGAATTATCAGAAATTTTGCAATTAGTTGGTTGGTTTTTATTAGTTTTTAAAATAGCGATTCCACTATTAATAGTTGCTTTAGGAGCCTTTGATTTTGGTAAAGCTGTTACAGCTGGTAAAGATGACGAAATTAAAAAGTCTGCTAAAACTTTAATGTATCGTGCTATTGCAGGTATTATTATCTTCTTTGTTCCAACAATTGTATTGTGGTTATTCGGACTTATTAGTGGATATAATAATGAAATAGCAAATGCTGGACAAAGTAACGGAGAATTTTCTATTAATTATGATAATTGCAAAGGTTGCTTACTACATCCAGGAAACTCTGGTGAGTGTTCAGTAACAAAGAGTTCTAGTAATTATTAAAATTTTAACTCTAAAGGAAAACTTTAGAGTTTTATTATGTCTAAATTGTAATTGTTTGAAGTTTGCTTTTTATATATAAATATAAGATTTATTATGGCTGAAAATAAGATTATTTTCTTTACACTTATATTTAAAAATGATATACTAGATTATAGGATATTATGTAGAAATAGTAAGGAAGATAATTATGAATAAAATTATTAAAATCACAAGCTGTTTAATGTTATTTATGTTTATTGCACTTTATAAATGCAATTTTGCAAATGCTGAAACTGCAACATGTGTTTATGGGAATACAAATAATTCACATATAAAGTGTACGATAACATCTCCAACTGCTCATAATTGTGAATATATTGTGGTTGATCCAGTAGATATCGCTTCTGTAACATGGGGAAGTGGAAGTTTTTCAAAAAATGGATATTTGTATTGTCCTAAATATGCTTGTGGAAAACAAGACGGTATACCTAATGAGGTTTATTTGCCACTTCAATATGACTTTTTAGATGAATGTGGTGATGGTGTGTATTCTAAATTAGTAAATACAGCTCATTCAGGCTCAGTATATACAAAGGATACTTTACCATCTGACCCATCTAGTACACCATCTGATTCTTCTGATCCGGGAACTAAAGTATCTAGTAATGATGATTGTGAAGGAATATATGGTAAAACTTTAGATGATATGAAAGCTGCTATTAAAGCTTTTAAGATTATTGGACCTATTATGGTTATGGTATATACAGTTGTAGAGTATCTAGGTGCTGTAACTGATAAAGATGCTGACAAACTAAAAAAAGCTAATCAAAGATTGATTAGTAGGTTTATATTGCTTTTAGTATTGTTTTTCTTACCAGATTTAATAAATATAATATTAAAGTTAGTTGGAGTATCAAGTACAACTAATTGCTTAAAGTAAGAGGAGGTTGAAGTTATGTTATATGCTGGTCTTTTTAGTAGGATTGAAGGATACATAAGAGATGCTTTTCTTGCATTAATGCTTTGGCTTGATTCAATTGTATACTGGTTAGTTGCCCTTGTTTATCGTGTATTTATCCTTGTTGCAAATGCAAGGCTTTTTGACTTTAACGATGAAAATACAATAGGTGGTATAACTGAGCGAATTTACACTATCATTGGGGTTGCAATGATATTTGTATTTGCTTATAACATTATTCTTTTAATATCTAATCCTGAAAAAATGAGTGATTCAGGAGATACTTCATTAAAAGGTATTGTAAAAAATTCGGTTATATCTATTGCTATTATTACTTTGCTTCCTACTATTTATAATTATATGCAGTTAATTCAAATGGATGTTTTGGAATCAAATGTTATTGGGAACTTAATTATGGGAGGAAGTAATAGCTTTGGTTCTAA
>CACXEC010000115.1 GCA_902766545.1 uncultured Erysipelotrichaceae bacterium
ATTAAATGCTAGTAGTTTAAGTCATCCTAATATTGTTGAAGTATATGATGTTGGTGAAGATAATGGTATTTATTATATCGTTATGGAATATATTGAAGGAAAACACCTAAAACAACTTTTAAAGAAACGTGGAAAACTTACTTTAAATGAAGTTATTGATATTATGCTTCAACTTACGGATGGAATGAGTGCTGCTCATGATTCTTATATTATTCATCGTGATATTAAACCTCAAAATATTATGATTTTAGATAATGGTATGGTTAAAATAACTGATTTTGGTATTGCAATGGCTTTAAATAGTACTCAGCTTACTCAAACTAATAGTGTAATGGGTAGTGTACATTATTTACCTCCAGAACAAGCATCAGGTAAAGGGTCAACTATTCAAAGTGATGTATATTCTATGGGAATACTTATGTATGAACTTTTAAGCGGGACATTACCATATAAAGGAGATAATGCTGTAGAGATTGCTTTAAAGCATTTAAAAGAACCTTTACCAAGCATTAGAAAAGAATGTCCAGATATACCTCAAGCAGTAGAAAATATTATTTTAAAGTCAACAGCTAAGAATCCTAAAAATAGATATGCTGATGCTAGGGCAATGCATGAAGATCTAGAAACTTGTACTAGTGAAGCTCGTGCAAACGAAGAAAAATATGTTTATAAGTATCCAGAGTTTGATGAGGCTGATACTGCTAAAAAAGAGAAGGCTATTGAAAAAACTATGGAGTTTGTAAAAGATGAGACCACATCTATTGAAGTTAAAAAAATAACAGAAAAAGATTTAAAGAAAAAAGAAAATAAGGTTTTACTAGTACTTGGTGCTATATTTGCAGGTCTTGCAGTTGTAACTGCTGTAATAGTATTATTAATTCCTAAAATTATAAAAACGAAAGAAGTAGTTGTTCCTAATGTATCGGGTAAATCTTTAACAGAAGCGATTAATATTTTAAATGAATCTGGACTTAAGATATCTGCTGAAAGAAGAACTTCACCATCAGATACAGTTAAAGAAGGTGATGTCGTTAAGACTGATCCATCAGCTGGCCGTACAGTTAAAACTGGCTCAACGATTATTATTTATGAATCCGTTGGAGAAAACTCTTATACAATGGAAGATTTTACTGGCCAAGATTATGTTGCCGTAAAAGCAATTTTAGAAAAAGTTAATAAATTATTTGTAGTTATAGATTATGAAAAAGTAGAAGATTCAAGTAAGTATGAAGCAGGAAAAATAGTTAGACAAGAGCCTGAAGTTGGTACTAAATTAAAAGAAGGAGATACTGTTACGTTATTTGTTCCAGATATATCCGAAGTATATCCTGATTTTACAGCTGGCAATTATACTTTAACTGATATTCAAGCATTTTGTGAAAAATATGGTTTAACTCTTCAAGAAGTATATGAATCAACTAGTGAATATGAGCCAGGCGCTATTATTAGTCAAAGTAGAAGCGCTGGAACTGAAATTATTAGAGGTATGACTCTTAGAATTACAATAGCGGAAGAAGAAGATTTAGAAATAACAGAAGAATAGTATGAATGGTAAAATTATTAAAATTATAAGTAATTTAATGACAGTTGAAGCTGATAATAAACTTTATGAATGCAAACCAAGGGGTAAGTTTTATCATCAAAAACTTACTCCTTTAGTTGGTGATAATGTCGTAATAGATGAAAGAAATAATTATATATTAGAAATTAAAGAAAGAAAAAATCATTTAAATAGGCCATCAATTGCTAATGTTGATGCTTGCATTATAGTTACCAGTGTTAAAGAGCCAGATATAAGCCTCTTGTTATTAGATAAAATTCTATGTTTAATTATTTCTCATAAAATTGAACCAATTATTTGTTTTACTAAAGTAGATTTATTAAACGAAAAAGAAAAAAAAGAATTTATAAAGATATATAATTATTATGAATCTATTGGAATACCTGTTGTAACTAATGAAGAATTAGAAAAGCTAGATAAATTTATAGAAAATAAAACTTTAGTATTAACTGGTCAAACAGGAGCTGGAAAAAGTTCACTACTTAATAGATTAAATCCAGAATTTAATTTAAATACTCAAGAAATTAGTAAAGCTTTAGGAAGAGGAGTTCATACAACTAGACATACCGAAATGTTTAAATATAAAACATCTTTTATATCTGATACACCAGGATTTAGTTCATTAGATTTATCTAATCTTACTAAAGAAAATATAAGAAATTCATTTATTGAATTTGGCTTTGAATGTAAATATAAAGATTGTTTTCATCAAAAAGAACAAGGATGTATGGTTATTGAAAGAGTAAATAATGGGGATATTTTAAAAGAGAGATATGATAATTATTTGAAGTTGGTGATGGAAAATGAAAGTAGCCGTATCATTTATAAAAAGTAGATATAGTGAAAAAGAAACAATAGATTTAATTAATCAAACAAGTGCAGATTTTCTTCATATAGATATAATGGATGGAGAATTTGTTGAAAATAAAAATTATGATTATGAAGATATTAAAATGTTCTTAAAAGATAATCATAAACCATTAGATATTCATTTAATGTGCGCAGATCCTCTTAAATATATAGAAGAATATATAGAGTTAAAACCATATAATATTACTTTTCATATTGAAGCGGTTAATAATCCTTTAAGGTTAATTGAACTATTACATGATAATGGAATTAGATGCGGACTTGCTATTAATCCTGATACTAGTGTTAAAGAAATAAAATCATATTTAGATTTAATAGATAATGTTTTAGTAATGAGTGTACATCCCGGTAAAGGAGGTCAAAAGTTTATTCCTGATACTACTAGCAAGATTAATGAACTAGCTTTATTAAAAAAGAACTTTACTATTGAAGTAGATGGTGGAGTAAATAATGAAGTTATAAATAACCTTCAAAATGTTGATATAGTAGTATCCGGATCCTATATTTGTGAAAGTGAAGATTATCAAAAAACAATAGACACTTTACATTAATTTTACACTTGGGGGGCAACTTTATAGTATAATCACTCTAGAAGGTAGAGTGATTTTTCTATGGATAAAAAATCAAAAATAACGATAATAACATCTATAATAGTCCATCAACACCAGGATATGCAAGAACTCAAGTAAGTGCTGACAAGTTTCTAATAAACCATCTCGATTAACATTTGTGGTAAGATAACAAAAAGCCTAATTAGGCTTTTTTATGTTTTTAATATCTTTAATAAAGATAACATCGCGTGTTTTAGTAATTATATAGTTTTTAGTTCTTCCTACAATAATAAGTGGTTCTTCTTTATATTTATTAGTGGTTATGATTAAAGTAGTCGGTAAATCTTTGAGATAGTCTTCTAGGCTTTCTTTTTTTTCATTTTTGCCGATAAATGTTTTTTCATTATTAACATTTATTTTATTTTTAAATATTTCGGGTAATTTCATATTTCCTCCAATACAATATATGAATAAATGATTATATTTAAAACAAAATAATATTATGAGAAGAAAAGGTATTATTTTTTGTTTAATTATATTAATGATTTTAAGTATTATCAATAATTATTATGGAAGTAATAATCTTTTTATTAAGGAATTAATATGGTATATAATTGGTTTTATATTAATAATGGTTATTAATAAAATAAATATTAATTTTATTTTAAAGTATAGTTTTTATTTATATTTATTAGGTAATATTTTACTTTTACTTGCTTTAATAATTGGTAAAAGCGTAAATGGGGCTAGGGGATGGATTAGTCTTGGGATGTTTAGTTTTCAACCTAGTGAGTTTATGAAAGTCTTTTTAATTTTTTATTTAAGATATTTTACTTTAAAGTATAATTTTAATGATTATAAATATATATTATTTAGTTTAGTTATAATATTAATCCATAGCATTTTAACTTTTTTAGAACCTGATACAGGAGCGGTAATTATTTATTTTATTATTTGGATTACTTATTTAGGTATAAATAGGGTAAATAAATGGTATTTTATAGTTGGGGGACTTACTTTATTAGTATTAATTATTGGTTTTTTACTATTGTATTATAAATATCAAAGTGTATTTATAAAGATATTTGGTACTAGTTTCTTTTATAGAATGGATCGTATTACTAACTTTTTTAATAGTGACGGGTATCAGATAAAACAAGCTTTAACTAGTATATCTAATTCAGGAGTTTGGGGCATAAAAAGGCGAGTATATTTTCCGGAAGAAAGTACTGATTTTGCTTTAACGCTTTTTATTGCTAATTTTGGGATATTTGGTCTTATTGTTTTATTAATGGTTTATAGTTTATTGTTTTATAATTTGATAAATATTAATGGTGATATTTATTTAATTAAGCCTTTAATATGGATATTACTCTTTCAATATAGTATTAATATTTTAATGAATGTTGGCTTATTTCCTATTATTGGTCTACCACTACCTTTTATAAGTTATGGTGGTTCTTCTTTAATTTCATATATGATTTTACTTGGATTCATATTAAAAGATAAGCATGATACTTATCTATAATATGGGTATGGATTATAGTTATATCCTCCGTAGTAATTATAACCATATGTAGGGTATGGTCTTGGATATGGATTATTTACAAAGACGGGACGAGGCCTTGACGCGCTTACAATAGCAGCTCCTCCTAAGCCTCCTAATAAGAAGGGAAATAGAAATTGTCTATCTTGGTTTTGATAATATCCCTGGTAATTATTGTACATAAAAACTCCTTTCATTTTTATTATATGAAGGGAGTTTTTTGATTGTTAATTTGTATATAAACGATAAAAATTAATGGATGGTCTTACAAATAGTCTAAATTCAGCAGTACTGGTACCAATACCACCGGATATATACATTAAAGTGTTATTTAATTCATATTTTTCATCATAGTATTTTTTAGCTCCTATGGTTGTATAAATTGCTCCAATAAATGGTAGTCTAATTTGACCATTATGAGAGTGACCTGATAGAAATAAATCAATTTTTTGTTCACTTAGTTTATCTATGACATCTGGTTCATGGGCTAGGAGAATAGTATAAATATCTTCTTCTTTATTATAATTAAATGTATCATCAATTTTTATTTCATGTTCTAGGTAATCATCTAATCCTACTAATCTTATTGGGGTATTCTCCTCGCTATATATAAGTGTATTTTGATTATTAAA
>CACXEC010000116.1 GCA_902766545.1 uncultured Erysipelotrichaceae bacterium
TAGCTACCTAAGGTTATTTTTTCCCTTAGCGTGAACACTAAAGTCATCTCAGACTTTGCGAGCATGGACTTTCCTCTACATTAAATGCAGCGTTTGCCTATGATATTACTCTTTTCCATAAACTATTTTTTCTAAATTAGATAATCGTTTCAAAACATCTGTACTAGCACTATTATTAGAACCACTACCAGATACCGATTCAAGTTCAGCTTTAATACGACGATATTCTGATTGCAATTTGCGATTATCTTCAATTAGATCAATATTATCTTGTTCTAGTTTTTTTATGTAGCGTAAGAATTCGGTATAATCTCTAATTACCATATCTAAAAATTTATCAACTTCTTGCATACGGTAACCTCTTGCATCAATTTTGAACTCATGTTCTAAAATCTCTTGTGGAGTTAAAAATAATTTTTCTTCCATTTATACCACCTTCTTACGTATTATATTTTATTATTATTAGTCTTTTTTGTCAAGACTGGCAAGTATTATATATAAGTTGTTATAGTGCTTAATTCTTTTTGCTTTTTTAATTAAACTATTGAAAATATCATCCATTTTATCACCAGTACAAGAATATCATACTATTGTTAATAATTATGTCTTTCGTCAAATTATAGCAAAATATTTTAAGATTGTATCACTTATACTTGTGCCAATTTCTTCATATTTTGTATCAAACCAATTAGCATCATTTTCATTTTCTAAATTACCAATGATAATTCTAATATTTAAATTGCTGTTTATTTTGTTTAATTCATCGATAAGTCCATTTGAATATTTTATTCCGTGATTTGCTTTCTTATCATAATAAGTATTTATAGTTCTTTCCTGAATTAAATTTGCTAAACTATATGAAGAATTAAGTTCTTTATCTATCCATGTTTCGATCCCATATATTTCTTTACTAGCACTATTAGAATACAATCCAAGGTATAAATCTAATTTAAGTTCATTAGCTTTTTTTATGCGGCTGCTAATTGACTCATTTTTATCATTTATATACACATTAATATTATACTTGTTAAGTTTTTCTTTTATATATTTTGCAAGTTCGTACATTCCATCTTGATTATTTTCGGCGTAGGAACTTATATAAATATTGTACTTTTCTTTAATTTTATTACCCATTTCAAAAGAGATAATATTACTACTATTAGTTTTATCTTTAACTACAGCATTAATTGTTACTTTATTCAAAATCAAGATTTTATCATCATATTTTGTTCCAAATTCAAGCGGATCACTACCATCTAAAGTAAAAAATATATCTCCCTTATTATTAGGATTTTTTAGTTCAATATAATTGTTATTAGAGGATATAATATTACTTATATACGGAGGTTTTATAACATCTTTAGTATCAATTTCAAACTTTGTCTCCGCACTTTTAGTATACTTAGCATAATTGTCGTAAATTCCTTTTATAGTAATTGTATAGTTTTCACCCTTTTTAAAGAAGTCTTTACTAACCATTATCTCTTTCTTAGAAATTTGAATTTCTTTAATTAATCTATTGGTAGTATTATTATATATTTGCATTATAAACTTAGTGGCATTTTCTCCACCTTCAAATTTTAAATTGATATCATTATGTTCAAGTTTATTATTAATTGGAGATACTATTTTAATGTCTTTAACTGGCGACATATTACTATATATATCAAAATGAGCTATTTCACTACTTTCGTCAAACAATTTAACTTGTAAAACCTCTTCTATACCAGTGAATAAATCTTTAGAAATTATATATTTATTATCTGTTAGTTTTTCTTTTTTAATCGTGTAAGAACCATCATTAACACTAATATAGTAGTTTTTAGATTTAAGATCTCCATCAATTTTTAATAAATAATCTTCATCATTAGTGAATAAAAGACTATTATCTTTACTAAATGTTGGCTCCTTATAAATAAATTTATAAGGATTTTCTACAACAATACTGTTACCTTTTTCATCATAAGCAAATATTGTAATTAAATATTCTTCTTTATAATTTATAAAATCAAAAGTGGCGTTTAGATAATTATTAGAAGTTTCTTTTACAAATAATGGTGAATTATCACTATCATATACAATTATTTTAAAATATTTAGTACTTTTCGTTTTTTCATATTTAATACTAAAATTCTTATTAACATTTGATACACTTATAATACTAAAATGTTTGTTTTCAGTATGATGAATTATTAGATAAGCACAACAAATAGCCGCTAATAGAAAAAAAATAATTAAACTTATTATGATAGTTTTTTTCTTCATAAGAAACCCTTCTACTCTAATTTAATTATATACTAAATAGTAATAAAAAAAAAGACCTTACGGTCTAGATTTCCTTAAATACTGATTTTTTCTTAGTTAGTACAACTGCAGATGCTGTGACTAATAATAACGCTGCTAATGGCACTATATAATCATTTATTCCAGTTTTAGCATTAGGTGTTTTCTTAGAATTGTTACATAAAATGTATGCTTTATCAATAACAATTACAGGTCTAATAGCACATTCTGAATTATTTGTTATACTGGCAATACTTCTTGATTCTAAAGTTGCCCAAACGCCATCATCACCAGTTCTATTTTCATTATATGAAACACAATATACTGAAGTTGTAGCTGCTGAATCATCTTTAATGCTTGTCCAATAATTATAATGATCTGATGGTAGTCCATCTTGTTTAATAGGCGCTAAGAATGAATATTTAGCAGGTATTTCATAAATACCGTTAGCATTTTTAGTAATTCCTAGATTTGTTAAATCTTCTAATGATAATAAACTTGCAGTATCAAATCTCCACTCTTTTCCGTCTTGTTTAATAACTGACATCATCTTTTGATAAACAACTGAGTCATTTAGATTTGCTGTTGCCTCATGGCCATCATCTGGTCTAGTTTCGTCATAAATTGTCGGACTTCCTTCTATTGTTCCATCATAAATCAAAGTAACTGTTCTTTCGCCAGATTTACTTTCTTTTAAAACATGAAAGCCAGTTCCGGGATTATCACTATCTGAAAATAATGCTACTGAAACATCATCACCAACATCAAAACTTTCAGATATTGCCATGGCTTTTACGCTTAATGGCATTAACATCACAGCTAATAATAAAAATAATCTTTTCATATCAAACACTCCATCTCTATTATTTTACCTTTTATTATAATAAATATAACATATTTTTTTTTATAAAACAATATCTTTAAATTATTATTCTTTTATTTTACACTTAATTATGATATTATTAAATTAGAATATGGGTGGTAAAGTGTGAAAAAAAATATTAAATACTATGATATACTTCAATTTGCTCTTTTATTAATTTCTTATATGTTTATTAATAAAGTAATATACTTAGCCCCCAATCTAAGTTTTAGTATCGGAATAATTATTTATTCATTTACTTTTTTATTTTTACTGCTTTCTTATCAAAGTAATAACCTAAAATATGCTAAGTCGATAATATATAAATCCTTATTAGTTTTTTCACTTTTTTATATAATTATTATTTTGCTAAACTCAATTTCTGGTATTCCTGAATCTAATTTAATATCTGACAGTTTAAGACAAATTTTTACACCGTATACATTTTCTTTTAAGAACATAGTATTATATCTACCTAGTGTAACTATATTATTATTCATGTTAGTTTATTTTTTAACTCATTATTTATTTCTTGCTACATTTGAAGCTATTAATAGTAATTCAAATTATTTAGTGGCATTTATTCTTTCAATTATGATAAGTTTTATATTAGATCAAATATTATATCTTCCTATTGCTAATTTAGTTGATTTATTTAATAATTCGATAACATATAAAGATTTAATTGATATGTTAACTGCCCATTTTATTGTCGTAATATTTTCTTCAATTATAATTTCTATGATTTATTTAATTATTAAAGAAAGAAGCAATAAAAGAACTTAATAAATATTAGGTTCTTTTATTATTTGTGTTATAATTCTTAGTAGGAAGTGTTTTTATGGACCAAACAAAAATAGGTGCTTTAATAAAAGAATTAAGACAAAAGTCTAATTTAACCCAAAAACAATTTGCTGAAAAATACGGAGTTACTTTTCAAGCTGTTTCTAAGTGGGAAAATGGAATTAATTTGCCAGACACCTTAACATTAAAGCAAATATGTAATGATTATAATATTAATATTGATGATATATTAGCCGGAAAGATAAATAATAAAAATAATTATTATAAATATATATTATTCTTAATTTTATTTATTTTACTACTATTTGTAGTATGGTATATAAATAGTAATGTAAAGAGAGATTCTTTTGAATTCAAAACAATTTCATCTTCTTGTGAAGAATTTAATGTGTCTGGATCATTAGCATTTGACACTAAAAAAACTTCAATATATATATCTAATATAAATTATTGTGGAAAACCAGATACTACTATATATAGTAAAATTGAATGTAATTTATATGAAATAAACAATAATACTAAAGTAGAAATTCAAAGTTGTGAATCTAAAAGTAATATTAGTTTAGAATCATTTTTAAGAGATATAAAGTTTAATATTGATAATTATGAACAATCATGTAAGATATACACAGAAGATAGTCTTTATTTAGAAATAAATGCTACAAATAATTCAAATAAAATAACCACGTATAAAATACCATTAAATTTAAAAGAAAACTGTTAAATAAAAACAAGGAATTACATTGCCACCAATAATTCCTTGTTTTTTTGAAAAAGAGAAATAAATTTTAAAATTATCATTAGCTTTCTAAGATGATTTTATTAAGATGTGCTTACAGTTGCATATACTCCACCCATTTGGTCAAACTTGCCTACAGCTGCACCATAAAAATGGAATACGCCACCATAACCACCAAAACCAACAGTATATTTTTGACTTGTTGCTTTAGTAATATTCTTAGTAGCATGTTGATAGCTAGCATAAA
>CACXEC010000117.1 GCA_902766545.1 uncultured Erysipelotrichaceae bacterium
TCCAAAGCATTGTTGAATACAAACAACTACTAAAAATGGAACACATGGTAACCATTTATCTGTTAATAATATTTTAATAAATGGTGTGGAAACAACAGCTAGTCCAAACATCATTGGCATTATAAAATAGTTAATGCTTCTAATTATTTTTCTTAAAACATTTTTTACTTTATTATTATCTTCTTGAAATTGTGCAATTGTTGGAAATAACACTGATTCTAAAGCTACGTTAACATTATTATAAGCAAGCGATGGAATTTGTTCTCCTCGATTATAATAAGCTAGATCAGTGGCTGTATATTGTATTCCAATAATAAAGTTTTTCAATTGGTCAAATATGGTTCCAATTACACCCGAAAGCATAATTTTGTATCCATATGAGAAAAGACTTTTAAATCTTTTTATCGAAAACTCTAAAGTTGGTCTCCAGTTAACAGTAATAAATAATACTATTGTGTCTATTGCTGAGTTTGATAAATATTGAATAACTAGTGCCCATACACCATAGCCATGTAATGCTGCAGCTATTCCTAGTATACCTGATATTATAGTTCCTATTAATGTGGAATAAAAGAATTTTTTATATTCCATTTTTTTAGATACATATGCTTGTTGAATAGAGTTTATTGATGCTATTGGTAATTTTATACCCATTACTCTTAATAAAGCAATAAGAGCAATATTTTTATAAATTTTTGCTATGAATGGGGCTGATAAAAATAATATTAAATATAATATTATTGATATGGCTAATCCAGTGTAAAACATCGTAGAAAAATCTAGAGTATCAGAATTCTTTTTTTGTATTAATGAAGTCCCCATACCGCTAGTTACAAATGCATTAAAAATATTTATAAATACTAGTATTATTGCTACGACACCATATTCTTTTGGTAATAGTATTCTAGCTAGTACAACAGAGACAATAAAACTGATTAATTGAGCAAGAACACGTTCACTTAATCTCCAAAAAATGCCAAAAATGGTTTTTGTTTTTATCTCCTCTGTTTTCATTTTATCACCTCAAATATCTATAGTAAGAAAAATATTAAAAACATTCTTTTAGTATAAAACGATAATGAACTTGCATATAACAACAGTAATATTCTTATTAGTTTTATTTGTTTATAATATTCAATTTTTTTAATATCCATATTAAGAAATCTATTTTTAATGGTAGTTATTATTAAATATTTTACTATTATTATAAATCCTACTATCCCATAATTATATAGAAAATCTACGTAACTATTATGAGCATAGCATTTTTTACCAAAAAAGTTAGAATAAACTTTTATAATTACCATACCATTACCAAATATAATATTTATTATTGGCCTTTTGAATGATGCTACAACAAAGCTTCTAACTAAAGCGGTTCTTCCTGATGTCATCTCATCTATTTTATTGCTAACGAGCATTTTTCCAATTCTTTTAAATCTATGTGTTATGGCATCTGAGCCTTCTTTTTCTTCTTTCGTCTTATGATTTTTGTTCCTAACAAAAAGATCCTCTTCTTCTTCGACAATGTTATTCTTTTCAGATATTCCATCAAAATAATGATTATTGTCACATGTTTTTATAACTTTGAAGGCACCAAATAATAAAATGGTAATGACACCTATAACAATAGCATTTTTGAATATGGTTTTAAATTCTTTTCTAAAGAATATTATGTATATAAACAAAACTATTGCTAATGATAATAAGCCAGTCATGCTAGCCGTTAAAATATTAATGTTAATTAAGAAGGCCATCATAACATAATAGATTGGTTTTTTTATTTTTTCTTTGATAGTTATTAATGCTAATATTGCTAAATTAGTAAACATACACATGAAATTTGGTTCATATGATCCATTAAATCGATATACTATTTCACCATCTTGAAAATATCTTAAGAAGTTTACTGTGGCCAATCCATAAATTGAACTACATATTACACTTATTACGATTGTATAACATAATTTTTCAATAAGTTTCTTGGTATCATTTTTATTCCTTTCTTTTAAGATAATTGAGAATACTATAATTATAGCTATATTTAAACAAGTTATAAGAGTATCTACTATACCATTATGATTAATAATACTAATAATTGTGTATATTGCGAGAAATATCAATGTACCGAATTGCAATTTAGTTGGTTTTATTTTATTTTTTAAGATGGTTATTGCTTGTTTTGCTAATATTAATATCATTATTATTCTAGATATTGATCCATGGAGAATATCTAATTTTAGTATTTCATCATTAAA